>CAZJLZ010000215.1:0-7103 GCA_964546775.1 uncultured Cryomorphaceae bacterium
ACTCGAGAACCGGTTGCTGGAAAGTGTCAATACCGGAGCGATAGAAAGCGGTGAAGTAGTGGTAACGAATGCACGGCATCACCGGGCGCTGAGTCAGGCTTTGCAATCGCTCGATGAAGTGCGGCAGGGATTGGACAACAATATCACAGGAGATTTTCTGGCTACCGATATCCGCAAGGCATTGCACCATCTCGGTGAAATCACGGGAAAAATCACAACTGATGACTTGCTCGGAAATATTTTTTCAAAGTTTTGTATCGGGAAGTGAGTGAGACCCGAAAATTCTGAAAGAATTTTCGTTGGTCGAACTCATCCCGAGCCCGTTAGGGCGAGGGATCTGCCGACAGATCAGAAGCCTTCTGAAAGAATTTTCGCTGGTTCGAACTCATCCCGAGCCGCGCTTCAGCGGAGTGATTTTTTGCTGGTTTCAATACGAGCAATACAGAGTAACTGAGTTCTAGTTGAACCGGTTTTCAGAAAATTATTAAATTGCACAAAATCAACTACTATGAAGCACGTATTTCTATTGGTATTGATGAGTGTTTTCACGACTTCTGTTGTCGGGCAAGAAGCGCCAAAAGAATATAAAAATGAGTTTGGACTGGATGGTACTGGTTTTATCAGGTCATTTCTGACTTTCAATGTAGAAAGTGTTATGTCCGCCAATTACGACCCAATCTATTACCTCACCTACAGAAGAAAATTCCAACCGGGAAATATTCGTTTTGCAATAGGCGGGGGATATGAACAAATGAACTTTCCGGGACCACAATCCGACTCTCTTATGTTTGCCAGAAATTCCTACTCCATAGATTTAAGGATTGGCTGGGAGTTTACAAATGAATTGAGTAGTAGGTGGCAAGTCTTTTATGGTCTGGATTTCAGAACAAGTTTTGCGCACAGCTATAATGAAGCCCATTATTATAGTGGGGGGTACGCGAATGGAAGGGAATCCTATCATCAAATTTTAGGTATCGCACCGCTGCTCGGCTTTAGATTTAGAATCACGGACAGAATTAGTCTTTTGACTGAAGCTAGTTTTTCATTGAACTGGACAAAGTCTGAACATCGAGAGTTTTTCACACCTGTGAACAGCACTTATCCGGAAATACCGGATGAAAAGGATCCTACTGTCAATTCTGTATATACATCCTTCAGGCAGCCTCTTTCTATATTCATCGTATTTGATATTTAGTTTTGTGAGTGCTTTTCTCAGCGAAACAATTCAAGGTCAAGCTTTCTACCTATCAATCTCTTTCTCCCACTACATAATTATATGCCCGTTGCGAAGTAAAATTCCACGACAGCCAATGCTGATCTTCGAATTGCAACCGAAAGTGTTCCTTGCGATAATCTATGCGCTCCCGAAATTCTTCGGCGGTCATGTATTTAATTTTGGATGGAAAACGATCGTTTCCTTCTTCGATTTTTTTGAGGGCTTTCAAATCTTTGTCGAGGTGGGGAAACGTTCCGGGATTCAAAGTGCTCAGGAAATCGAAATGGACAAAAGAATGATCTGCGTGATTGAAATTATACTTTGCAATGATGCCATCCCAGTTGAAAAGCGACATTAAAATTAAGATCAAAAATACCGACATCGTGTTGACCTTCAAGAGAAAATATATCGAACGAACGTTTCTGATCTTGTACATGACGGTGATCAAACCGATGATCGTGGCCAGCAGAAAGAAGATCACCCCAATCCGTTTGTAGGCCAGCGCGTAGTACTGAATGTAGTGGAAGTTTCGCACGCCAACGGAGATGGCAAGAACAGCATTCTGCGCGAGCCAGAGATAGGTCAACCCTTTCAACACCGGACTTCTGCTGAAGAAGTTGAAGTTTCCGCGAAACAAATACAAGCTGATGGCAATCGAAATCAGAATGGAAATGATCAGCACCGTGGTTCCTTCGTGAACAAACTGCTTCAGGTATTCGCCTTCCCATTCAAAATTAAACCAGACCCAATAAATGTCGATGACATTGATCAACAACAGCAACAAATTCAACAATACCAGCAGCACGATTGCGGCTTTCCATTCGCGCTTCAGTTCGAGCGACAGGTGCAGACGCTGTAGCGGTTTTTTGATTCTGATCAGGTTGTTCGAAACGGTGGATGCCCGGTTGATCATTTTGCCGGACAGGGTTTTAAAAATCAAAAATGAACTAATAATCAATCCAAGAACAAAAGTGAACACCACGGCGGCGTTGATATTGCCAAAGATCGTTGAGAAAAGATTTCCAATGTGCAGGCTGATTCCAGCGGTCATTCCATCAAAAACCGGGTTTGCCGATTTGTACATCACCACAAACAAAACCAGCACAAAAACAGACAAGCCGGTCAACCGAATCCATTTAAAAGCATTTCCGACCCGTGATACAGGTGTATCCGGGAAATTGGAACCTTTGAACAGTTCGATTAGGGCAAAAATCGTATTGCGCAACGCAAAGCCCAGTGAGAGGAAAAGCGATTTTGCCTGTGGATACAAAAGGACTCCGGTGAGCGTAAACAGCGATAGAAAGTTGGTGAAAATCACGAATTGTGAGTTGTGAACAACCACCAGAAATCCGGTGATCACGGTACAGGAAAGGGCAATGAGCGATTCGCGATTGAAAATAAAACGCCTGAAAAAATGCAGTACAGCCAGTATGAACATTTCAAAAATCAATAAATTGATTCCGATTGTCTGTTTGTAGAACAGGAGGGTGAACACAAGGGCCGAAAGCAAAACGGCGGCGAATTGATGTTGGCTGGTTTTCATGCCATAATCAACGGCGCTTTTGGTGGGCCTATTGTGATTTTCTGTATTTAAAACCCTAAAGTTTAATTCCTGCGACAGAAATGCTCATCTTTAAAAAAATGAACGAGAAAAACCAATGAAATGGAAAAGTATACAGCACCTTCGGCGACAAGAATCGGACATGTGCATCTAAAAGTATCCGATCTGGAAAAATCGCTTTCATTTTACCGCGATTTGCTCGGCTTTGATGTCACTATGATGTATGGCGACCAGGCGGCATTTCTCTCGGCCGGCGGATACCACCACCACATCGGGCTCAATACCTGGTTTAGCAAAGGTGCACCTCCGGCGTCCGAAGGGGTTGTCGGATTGTTTCACACGGCGATTGTTTACCCGGAGCGAAAAGACCTTGCTTCTATTTTTGTTCGATTGCGAGAAGCGAAATATCCGCTCACCGGAGCTTCTGATCATGGGGTATCAGAGGCGTTGTACTTAAACGATCCGGATGGAAACGGCGTAGAGCTTTACTGGGACCGCCCCAAAGAATTCTGGCCAAAAAAAGACGATGGAACTATAGAAATGTACACATGGCCGTTGGATTTGAATGGATTGTTGGCGACGTTGGAAGAGAAGTGAAAAACGATTAATTTGAAGGCACAAGCGGACGCTTACGCCAGATAGAGAAGCAGAAGTAACGTGATAATTAAAAAACCATTTTTTTGCCCAATAACACTAAGTATGTTATTAGATTTCCCAATACATAAGGATCAACCATAGAAACAAAATCTTTCCGATTCAGAAAAGTTACTCTCAATGTTTCTGTAAAAGTATTGCCGCTAAACCATGAAGTAGCTCCAACCAGAGCAATTAGCGACAAAGCAAAGCTGAACGGATAAGCAATACTCAATTTCAGTTTGAAGAGATGGCCTCCAACGTAATTAATAAATAACAAAGTGACAAATCCTACCAAGTAAAGCGACATTAGAGGTAAAAATGCAACATATTGTTTCTTGATTACAACTACTGCAAACAATAATATAATTGATATTATAAGTGCCATTTTTATTGACTTTACAGCTTTTGCCATTCAATTATTATTTGAGGATTCATTCAAGTGTCTTTCCAAATCTTTTTATCATGAGCACTATACTCCTCGTTTGCAACGAGGACGTATGAGTTCAGCATTTTCAATGCAAAAGGTTTTCATATTAGCACAATGTTAACCAGTCCTTTTCATACGCATAATCCATTGCGCTGCGAAATATGTATTCATGTGGATGTTGTACTATTGACCGTCGCACTGGATTATAATGGTATTTGGCAAGCTATAAAAACAGTGATGCCCACATAAGGAATAAACAATCTCATTGTAATCAATATTTAAAATCATTTCGTCTCGCGCGAAATGATTCAGCGAAGTCTTTTCACATGGACCAATTTACCATTCCTCTGCCAATACTCCACAAATCGTAACATTTGTTACGGATTATCTCAATGATTATTTGAACTTTTGCGTCGTCATTTTCATCATGAGAAACCAGTTATAATCATCCGGGCAACCAAATGAGTCGAATGAATTCAATGCTGCGAAAGTATTTACCGGGATTGATGGCGGCCGGAGCGATTGCGTTGTTGGCTGTTTTGATTTCAGGATTTGTACCGTTTGTCGGCGCTGCTACGCTGGCGTTGTTTTTGGGAATTATTTTGGCCAACACCGGCAAAGACTTTTTTCTTCTGAACAAAGGGATGGAATTTACGGAAAGAAAAGTTCTGGAAGTCGCAATTGTCTTATTGGGTTTCGGTATCAGCGCACGCATTTTTGCCGATCTCGGAACCACAACCTGGGTGTTCGTTATCGCATCTGTTGCTATTGTACTACTGGCTGCATTTTTAATCGGTAAGGTATTTCGGCTTTCCACACGACTCAGCTTTTTGCTCGGCGCTGGAAGCGCGATTTGCGGTACAACGGCTATTGGAGCGGTGTCCCCATTGATTGGAAGTAAGGAAGAAGAAACCGGTTTATCCATTGGAATTATCAATTTGCTGGGAACAGTTGGCTTGTTGCTGCTGCCGGCTGTCAGTGCGATGATGGGACTATCTGAAGACGAAGCAGGAATCTTTATCGGGGGAACATTACAATCCATGGGGCATGTTGTAGGTGCGGCTTTTACCCTGGGAGAGGAAACCGGAACCCTGGCAACAGTTGTTAAAATGGGACGAATCCTGATGATCATCCCCCTTCTGATTGTTGCTTATCTGATGACCCTGAGACCTTCTGCTAAATCCGCGGCGGGACTAAAAGGATTTCCATGGTTTGTCCCATTGTTCATCGGAAGCATTGCATTGGCACACTGGGCGTTTTTCCCGGAAGGGCTTTCTGTCGTACTGGCAAAAGTTGGAGATTATCTGCTCGTTGCCGCGATGGTTGGAATCGGGTTTAAAATCAGGCTTCGGCAATTGTTCCGCATTGCGGGGCCTGCATTGATGGCCGGGGTAGCTACATTTGTATTTCAGATGATCATTTTTATCGCTTTTCTGACCTGGTAAGCGCTGAGGGACTATTCCTGTATGACTGTTTCAATGAACAAATCTTTGTTGATCCAAATTACTTTTTCAGGTAAGGTGTATTGAAATGCTGGAACACCGAAAATCTTCCATTGGTTCAATTAAATTCATTTATTTTTGACACTCAATTGGACAACCCCCATCGACTTATGACCCTCGCTGAATATCTGCATTCGAAAAAAGACACGATTCTCAACAACTGGCTGGAAACGATCCAGGAGAAAATCCCGGAGGTAAAAAAGCACGATGAGACTGCCATTGAAAACAGTGTTCCAGAATTGTTGGATGCTATGGTGGATAAACTTGTGATGGATGATGAGAGCGGGATTTCAGAGCACAGCCAGAAGCACGCCCTGGATCGTTCGCGGTATCAGATTTATTCTCTGAAACACATTATCCAGGAATACCACCTGTTGAGAATTGAGATTTTCCGTCAGGCGGATGATTTTGAAGGATTGGATATTGAAGGTCGTGACGTTATCATGTACACGGTAGATCAAGCCATTGAAATGGCGGCTGAAACGTTCTACAGAATCAAACAAGGGGTGCAGGTGGATGCCCGACAAATTGCCGAAAGAAAAGCCGATGAATTGGAATTGAAAGACGAATATCGCGAAGAGTTTATCCATTCTATTTCACACGATCTCAACAATCCACTCAGCAATATCAAAGGCTGCATCAGCTTGCTCGAGGGTGATGTGAATGTAGAAGATGTAGGTAAAATTTTGTCCATTCTTCGCACCAGTGCCGATCAAGCCGACGCTTTGGTCAGAGGTTTTCTGGATGTCCATACGGTAAGTAGCGCTCAAAAGCTTCCGGTTAAGAGGGTATTGGTAGATATCGTTGAAGATTTGGCCAATGAAATAAAGGTGTATGAAGTCGCTCAGAAACGCAAGATTGAGTTGAAATGTGAGCACGAAAAATTAGAGGTGGAAGTGGATGTTTCCCTGATCAGGCGGGCGTTTAATAATTTAATGAGCAACGCGCTGAAACACGGCGACGAAAAAGCGAAAATATCCATTGCATGTAATTTAGAGAGCAACCTTCTGAAAATCATGGTTCACAACCATGGGGGTGAAATACCGGAAAAAGTCATGCAAACAATTTTCAACCGCTATTATCAGCTCAACGAAAAAGGCAGAGGATGGGGTATTGGGCTTTCGTTTGTTAAAGAAGTGGTAGAAGCTCACGGCGGTGAAGTTACAGTCGAAAGCCACGAAAATGACGGTACAACCTTTGCGATGTGTCTCCCGGTTTAAGTGTTGGATTCACTGATAATAGTCAAAAAAAAAGCCTGTCATTGACAGGCTTTAGATTCAAATAAGTTCAAAAGTATATTTAAACGACGCTTACATTGATGGCGTTTAGTCCTTTTTGAGTTTCCTCAACGTCGAAACTTACTTTGTCTCCTTCGGATATTTCATCAGTCAGTCCATTTACATGAACAAAAACATCTTTTCCTCCGTCATCCGGAGTGATAAAACCAAATCCTTTGGCATTATTGAAAAATTTTACGGTACCGTTACTCATATCAGTTATATTATTATGAAGCACAAATATAGTCTTTTATATCTTCGGCGTTCATTTAATTCAAAATAAAAATTCTGTGGTGCAGAAAACCGGCTAGATTTCCGGACGAAAAAATACTTTTTAAAACTACTGAATCTCTTCCTTGCCGGGGCCGGTATGCTCTTTTTTGCTGGAAATAAAGTTAAAAACCTCCCGGATGGTTTTCTTTCGGATTTTTCGCTGCATTTCCATATCTACCTGTTTTAATTTGTATTGAAACTTTAAATCCAG
>CAZJLZ010000216.1:0-8471 GCA_964546775.1 uncultured Cryomorphaceae bacterium
CCTCTTCACGGTATTTGCAGGAGTAGACACCAACGCTACCCAGCAGGCACGTCAATACATGTTGCCTTATCCTCCCTCATCCCCTTCCATTGCTCTATTTAAAAATGGTAAACTGGTACACGTCATCGAACGTCATCACATCGAAGGCAGAAGTCCGGAAATGATAGCAGAGAACCTTCACGCAGCTTACGACGCCTATTGTTAAATCAGAAACTTTAATCAAGTAAAACCCGCTTGCAAATTCTGCAGCGGGTTTTTTGATAGGATAAAATGAGTTTATTCCACACTACCTTGGAACATGAGGTTGCCGGGTGTTTCCATCTTCGGCGTTTACGTATTGCTTGTAGAACTGTTTTTTCGAATCGCGATAGGATGAAACCATTCCCAGTTTAAAAAGCACAAAAATATAGACCCACGCTAGGTCAAGTTGGTAAGGAAGAAACCCTGCCCGCGCACTTCCGGGAAAAAGATGGTGGTTGTTGTGCCACTCGCCTGACATATACCCGGGGCGCCATTCGTTGATCGACAAGTTGCTTCGATCATAGTCGATTCCATCAACGTGTCGAACCTCCCCGTGCCCGTGACCTGTAAAGTTGAAAGCACGAACTCCAATAACCCAAAGCATAGCAGCGCTGAACAATCCTGTTGCGAGAGCATGTCCGCCAAGGAAATAGAAAGTGGTGTACCAAAAACTCCAGTTGGCCAACCACAATAAAATAGTGTAATACGGATTGGCGATGGATCCCCACTTGAGGTATTGCTTATAGCTGTTGATCTTCACACCGGTGTGATCAATCATACCGGCTGCTTTTAGGTAATCCGCTTCGCTGAGGTTTTTAGAAATTCCCTGGTGATTGGTGTCGGCAAAAAAGCAGTACATAAATCCAAGTCGTGAATTGTATGGATCATGAGCCTCATCTGATTTTGCATGATGCACCATGTGAGACACGGTATACATTTCTTCCGGAATCATTTTTACAACCAGGTTCTGGGTTATAAACCTCCAGATTGGATGACTGAATTTGTATGCTTTATGTGTTGAATACCGATGGTACCAGATGGTGCCATGGGTACTCATAATCAGCATACCATAAACCAGAACAATCGGTATAATCCACCAGGATAGAAACTGGGTAACGAAAATTACAAAGAGAGGAAGGATGCACAACACCCAGAACCATCCTATTCCGGAAATCCAGTTCTTTCTGGTTTTGAAAATATTAATCCGGGTAAAAAACTCAGAGAAGATTTGTTTTGAGGTGGGCTTAACTGCATTGCCCTCAATATCCTTCCACCCATAAGCAGGGGCTTGCAGTACTTTTTCAATAAACGTCATCAGTTTTAGATTTCCAATTTTACACTAACCATCGGTTCCATCTCTAAAACTGACAATTCTATATCTGCAAAAATAGTCAATTAATTCGGACTTATCACTATACGCGTCAGTCTAATATAGATCTATCAAGCGGTTCGTGAAAATTTGAGTTTATCAATTTACCTCTGTCCAGCCATCAAAATCCACCTTCTGTGGATCATGCGTTACATTTAAATGACTTCGTCATAGACTAAATTCGGAATTTTGGGATTCCAATAATTAATCTTTTGAAGCGAAAGTGGCAATTAATTTGACGACCTCTTTTGGTTTTTCGGCGTGCAACCAATGGCCGGCGTTTAAAGATTCAAACTGACTATTTGGAAAAAGCGATTTCAAACCAGGAATATCCTCATCTTTAATATAATTCGATTGGGTTCCATAAATAAAAAGGGTCTTCACTTTAGATTCTTCTTTAGGAAGAGCTGCTACTATCTTCGGCATTTCATTTTCCAGTACCGGCAGGTTGAAACGCCAGCGGTAACTCCCATCGTCGAGTCGGTTGAGATTCTTGAGTAAAAACAATCTGATTCCCGCTTCAGAAATGTGCTTTATAAGATGCTCATCAGCTTCTGCTCGTGAGGAAAGTTTGTATACAGGAACCGAGTTTAAAGCATCAACGATGGAATCATGATGTATTGGATACTGTTTCATACCCATATCTACCACCACTATTCCACCCGCCACTTCGGGATATTTCTGAGCAAACCGCATTACCGTTTTTCCTCCCATAGAATGTCCAAGAACAACAGGATCCTGAATAGAATTTTCCTCTATTAACTCCATCAGGTCGTCCGCCATTAAATCATAAGTGTGCCCGTCGCTGTGGGGAGATCGTCCATGATTGCGTTGATCAATCAACCACACTTCAAATTTTTCAGAGAGTTCATTGGCGATACTTTGCCAGTTATCGAGCATGCCGAATAAGCCGTGCAAAATAAGAATGGGTCGGCCTTTGCCACTTTTTTTATAATTCAGTTTCATATTTCCAGCGCTTTGCGGTACAATCGAATCGTGTTTTCCAATCCCAGATAGAGGGCATCGCAAATCAACGCATGCCCTATGGATACTTCTGCCAGATGTGGAAGATTTGCAGCAAAAAACAGAAGATTCTCTCTGTCCAGATCATGCCCTGCGTTAATTTCCAGCCCTAAATTGTGCGCAGCCTCAGTGGCCCGCTGATATGGTTTGATTGCCGCCTCCCGATCAGCATGAAACCCTCGTGCATATGCTTCGGTGTACAATTCGATTCGTCGGGTACCCGTTTTCGCGGCGGCTTCAATCATCCGTTCATCAGGATCTATGAACAGTGAAGTTCGAATACCGGCATCATTAAATCTGGCCAGCGTTTCCTTCAAAAATTGTCGGTGTTTTATCGTCTCCCATCCGGCGTTTGACGTAAGCACATCGGGTGGGTCGGGAACTAGCGTTACCTGTTCCGGACGAACCTGGAGTACAAGATTTACAAATTTTTCGGAAGGATAACCTTCTATGTTAAACTCAGTGCTAACCAACGGCTTAAGTTCGATTACATCGGTGTAACGAATGTGGCGCTCATCCGGGCGCGGATGAACTGTGATACCCTGGGCTCCAAACCTTTCACAATCCTGCGCCATGCGAAGAAGGTCCGGGTTGTTACCTCCGCGGGCATTCCGAAGCGTCGCTACTTTATTCACATTTACACTGAGCCGGATCATGAAAAAACCTTTAATTTGTTAGATAGTTGCAAAATTAAGATTCGTCAGCCGTTGATGACAGCACACGACATAAAAACCGATGAAGTCCCCTGCCTCCACTTGGATGACAGTATTCTGAAAGCGCTCCAAATAATGGAGGAATTTCGAATTGTCCACATCCCTGTTGTGAAGAACACCAAATTTATCGGTTTGATCACCGAGGACGATGCCCTTTCCGTCGAAGATCTGGAGTCGAATTTACAACAGCATGTTTCATTGCTACTGAAAATTTTTGTATTGCAGGAGCAGCACGTGTTTGATATCATCAAAATGATGTCTGAATTTAAACTCACCAACGTTGCGGTAACGGACAATCACCACAATTATCTGGGCTGTATCACAGCCGAAAAACTTGTTCAGCAGGTTGCGCTCTTTTCTTCCGTTGCTGAACCGGGCAGCATCATTGTTCTCGATTTGAACGTGAACGATTACAGCATGAGTGAAATTGCCAGAATTGTAGAAGGAAATGATGCCAAAATACTCAGCAGTTTTGTCACCAGCCACAGCGACTCGGTTCAGATGGAACTTACGCTGAAAATAAATAAATCGGATTTGAGTGGAATTATTCAAACCTTTAATAGATACGACTACACCGTTAGCGCCTCGTATCATGAAAGTGCCTTCGACGAGTTGATTCATGACCGGTACGAGGAATTGATGAAATACCTGAATATGTAACCCGGTATTATGAAGATTGCAATTTTCGGCCAATCGTTCAACAGCACCTTCAACGAACCGATACAGCGGTTACTCGTCTCTTTATCCGAGCGCAATTATGATCTAGTTGTATTTCAGGATTTTGCTTTGTTTCTGAAAGAAGCCATCGGGTTCAAAAGCAAATCTACATTCTCCAATCACGATGATCTCAAAGATATCGATTTGATGATAGGTGTGGGCGGTGACGGGACGATTTTAAACACGCTACTGCATGTTCGGGATTCAGGCATACCGGTATTGGGTCTGAATACGGGCAGACTCGGGTTTTTATCAACCGTAAATACAGAAGCAATTGACGAAGTAGTAAGCACCATCGAAGCCGGAACCTTTAGTGTTGAGCAACGCACTGTGTTGCAATTAAAAACCAGTGAAAAAATGTTTCACCCGGTAAATTTTGCATTAAACGAAGTGGCTGTGCACAAGAACGATATTTCATCGATGATAACCATCAACGCCTACATCAACGACGTTTTTCTGAACTCCTATTGGGCCGATGGTTTAATCATAAGCACTGCAACGGGTTCTACCGCTTATTCGATGAGTTGTGGCGGACCGATTGTTATGCCCGGCACCGAGACGTTGGTCATTACCCCCATTGCTCCCCACAACCTCAACATTCGACCGCTTGTTGTGCCCGACACATCTACCATTCGTTTGGTGGTGGAGGGCAGAGAAAGCCAGCATTTGGTTTCGCTGGATTCGCGGTCTCAAACCATGAGCAACTCTCAAACGCTCGAAATTTCGAAAGCACCTTTCAGAATGCAATTGCTACGGATCCAGAACGAGCACTTCATTGAAACCATCCGGCAAAAACTGATGTGGGGGGTAGACAGAAGGAACTGAACCTCCTACGCAGCTATGGAAATGTCTTAACTTTGCCGCCTCGTTAAAAACAATAATTCTCTCTTTTCTGCATTATGTAGACCAGTTTATGCAAAGGATACTCTTCATTTGTTCACTATTGCTGTTGACGGTAGCCGGAAAAGCGCAGTACAGCGAAATGGGTTTCCATGCCGGATCGAGTTATTACATCGGTGATTTGAATCCATATACTCACTTTACGCATTTTCCTAAATTCGGTGCCGGAGCCTATTGGCGGATCAATCTAACGGACCGTCATGCCGTTCGATTCAACTTCCTATATACCCATGTTGAAGGCAGCGACGTGGGATCCCAGAGCGAATGGAGAAGAAACCGAAACTTGAATTTTCAGAGCGAAATAGTTGAAATGGGGGTTTTGTGGGAGATCAATTTTCTGAGTTACGAAGTGGGGGATCCTAACCGACCTTACACGCCATATGTTTTTGGTGGAATTGCTTATTTCCGAATGAATCCGAAAGCCGATTTCAATGGAAATATGGTCGAACTTCACCCACTCGGAACAGAGGGACAGTTGGAAGGGGGTTCAGACAACGGATACGGATTGGGACAAATTGCCATTCCTTTCGGCATGGGATTCAAATTTAACATATCCGGACGGATTGCGCTGGGGATCGAATATGGATTTAGAAAATTGTTTACTGATTATCTGGACGATGTAAGCACTACCTATGCCAGCCCTGAAATTCTTGAAGACAGCAGCGGTCCGGCAGCAGTAGAAATGGCAGACCGATCCCTGGTTCCGGGAAGGGCCGATGGCACAAATACAGGACTTAACCGTGGAAATCCCGACACCAATGACTGGTATGCCTATTCAAATATCAGTATCTCAATCCGGCTGGGACCGACCCGAATCAAATGTCCTGCGCCCTTATAATAAATTCTTTTTTGTTGTCAACAGGAATGTAGACCTTTGCCCCCTTGCAAAAACCAAATGAGCGTTAAATCTCAAATAGATCCGAAAAAATTACCCACACACGTGGCCATCATAATGGATGGAAACGGAAGGTGGGCAAAAAACCATGGAGAAGCCCGTGTGGTTGGTCATATGAATGGCGTAGAAGCGGTCCGTGAAGCATTGGAAGCTGCTATTGAATCAGGAATAAAATATCTCACAATCTATGCGTTCTCTACCGAAAACTGGAACCGACCCAAGAACGAAGTAGATGCACTGATGGATTTATTGGTGAACACGCTGGTGAATGAAATTGATTCGCTGCATAAAAACGGAGTTAAGCTAAACGCTATAGGGGATTTAGACGAATTGCCCGGACAATGCAGCATCGCACTAAAAGAAGGCATCCAGAAAACGATTGGCAACGACCGGATTACGCTAACCGTGGCGCTCAATTACAGCGCTCACTGGGAAATTCTTTTTGCAGCAAAAAAATTGGCAGAAGCGGTAAAAAGCGGTGAATTAACTTCCGAAGACATTGATGCAGCCGCCTTCGAAAAGCACCTGTCTACTTATCCTCTTCCTCATCCGGAGTTGTTGATCCGGACCAGTGGTGAATTGCGTATCAGTAATTTCCTTCTCTGGCAGATTGCCTATGCAGAACTGTATTTCACAGATACTTTGTGGCCGGATTTTAAAAAAGAATCGTTTTTTGAAGCCATTGTAAATTTTCAACATCGCGAACGCCGGTTTGGCATGATTAGCGAACAAATCGGAGCAACCAAAGAATGAAGTATCTATTCCTTTCCCTTTTTTTAATTTCCGGCATTATCGTCGTTCACGGCCAGGTGAGTCCTACAGAACCTGTTGTTGATTACGGGCAGCCCCAGGAGTATGAAATCGGCGGAATAACGGTAACCGGATCGGAGAACTTCGATACTCAGGCTATAATACTATTTTCCGGTCTCAAGGTGGGCAACCGGATTGATATTCCCGGTGAAGGCATCACCAGAGCAATCCGCAATCTTTGGAAGCAACGCTTGTTTTCGGATGTTCAGGTGCGACTTGCTGATGTGCGGGGCGACGTTGCTTTTCTGAATATTGAAGTCACTGAACGCAAACGCCTGTCGCGATTCAAATTTGATGGTATCAACCGCAGCAATGCGGATGATCTGAGGGAAAAAATCAGATTGGTCAGAGGTACCGTAGTAAATGAGAATATCAAAACCAATATCGTTAACACTTGTCGCAACTACTTTATTGATAAAGGATATCTGCGTACTTCTGTGGAAGTAGTGGAAAAGGTAGACACGCTCATCCCAAACAGTGTAATGTTGTTCATCAACATTGACAAAAAGAAAAAAATCAAGATCAAAGAAATTGAATTCACCGGTGTAACAGCATTCAAGGAAAGCAAACTCCTGAAAGCGATGAAGGATACGAAGAAACGCGGAATCATGAGGATCTTTAGCCCTTCAAAATTCATCAGCAGTTCGTACAGAACGGACAAAAAATCCATCATAGCCCTATATAATACCAAAGGATACAGAGATGCCAGAATTCTTGGTGATTCGGTATACGACATAGATGAGAAACACATAGGTATCAGAATTGATGTATTTGAAGGAAATCAATTCTATTTCCGGGATATCTACTGGACTGGGAACACAAAGTACAGTTCTGCTGAATTAAACAGGATTCTTGATATCAACAAAGGCGAGGTTTACGATCAATCCAAACTGGAATCAAGATTATATATGAACCCGAATGGTGGCGACGTAAGTTCATTATATCTGGACGATGGATATCTGGCATTCACCCCTCAGGTAATGGAAGTGCTGGTAGAAAATGACTCTATTGATTTAGAAATCAGGCTATACGAAGGCAAGCAATATCGGGTTAATCAGGTCTTGATTACCGGAAACACAAAAACGAATGACCACGTGGTTCGCAGAGAAATCCGAACCCGACCCGGAGATCTTTTCAGCCGGTCAGATATCATCCGGACGCAACGTGAACTTGCACAACTTGGGTATTTCGATCCGGAGCAATTCGCAATAAATCCTGTACAAAACGATCGGGAAGGAACCGTTGATCTGGAATATGGCGTTGTAGAAAAACCCAGTGATCAAATAGAACTGTCCGGAGGATGGGGCGCCGGTAGAATAGTTGGTACACTTGGAATTTCGTTTACCAATTTCTCGATGCGCAACGTCTTTAACCTAAAGGCCTGGCGTCCGCTACCGACAGGTGATGGTCAACGTTTGAGCCTGCGCGTGCAATCCAACGGTATTTTCTTTCAATCCTATAATGCATCTTTCACCGAACCATGGCTGGGTGGTAAAAAACCGACCTCATTAACAGTTTCTATCTCCCATTCCGTACAGACCAATGGCGTCAGAAAAAATGATGAGGTGCGGGATAGACAGTCATTATTGATCACGGGGGGTTCGGTTGGAATTGGCAAACGCCTTCAATGGCCGGATGATTATTTTCAGTTGTTTCAATCGGTCAACTATCAGTACTATCAACTCAACAACTTTAACAACATTTTCGTTTTCAGCGACGGGTTTGCCAACAACCTCAACTATCTGATTGCGTTGTCAAGAAATTCAGTTGACAATCCGCTCTATCCGCGATACGGTTCTAATGTTGCGCTTACTTTACGCATCACCCCGCCATTTAGTGCATTTATTAACAAAGACTATGAAAATCTTCCCCCGAGCGAGAAATATAGATTTGTAGAATACCACAAATGGAAGTTTACCACTGAATGGTTTACTGAACTGGCGCCCAAACTGGTACTGCGAACCAAGGCCGGGTGGGGGTTTTTAGGCTTCTATAATCAGGATATCGGACCCTCTCCATTCGA
>CAZJLZ010000217.1:0-6063 GCA_964546775.1 uncultured Cryomorphaceae bacterium
TAATGCGGGATCAATGAAAATAAAAGCCCAGCTATACAAGGAACTAACAAAAGTTTTCTAGTCTTGGTTTGTTCCAGAACGAGCAATGTAAAAATGACCAAAGCAGCATACATATCTATCAGATACCGAGATCTTAAATTATTGAGATAGACCCAATGAGAAGTGAAGAAAACCAGGAGGATAACAATTCCGTAAATCAGGAAAAATGATTGAATCAAACTATTTTTATTCTTCGTCCCGAGTAGGAAGCGAATTGTGCTTAGTACTACGATTATGACCGATGAAATAAGAAAAATTAAGAGAAGTACATCGTCATAATGTAGGGGTCCGGCTATCAGATAGATTAAACTTGACTTCAGATGTTTGAAGACCGATCCAATTTCGGACCATGAGTTTAGAATTATAGAAGTATAAGACCCTGCCTCTCCTGCTGTAATGTTTTTGAAGACATACACCACCGCAACAATTGTCCCGAGTTCGAGTAGGTGAATTGTAACGGAACGGAAAACTATACCAAAACTGCGTCTTAAAATCCGAAGGTGTGATAAATAATACAAAAAGAGATACACGGTTGCGGCAATAAACATCAGATCGGAAGTCCAGCAGGCGATCAGTAAAAATGTCCAGGAAATTATTCTGTTAAAAGATGACTTTGGTTTGTAGAGTCTGAAGTACAGAAAGAATGACAAAAAACTGAGGCTTGTTCCTTGTGGGAGGCCGACTTCTACCAACCCGAGAAATAGATATATGGGTAAAAACCAGAAAAGTGGAAAAACGATTCTGGCAAAATTTGTCTTGAAGAATTGTGAAAAAGTATAGCAACCCAATAAAAGGATTAGATAATTAACCAATGCAATTATCCACATATGATTTAACCCTGTAATGCGAAAAACCAAATTGGATATCAGGGGCACAATACTTCCCAAACGGTTCTGACCCCAATAGTATAAATCATCCGGAAATCTGAAGTTGAATGCTTGTAGAATCGGAACCGCTTGATCCGATCCCAATCCCGGTGTATAAACCGGTGAAAAGTGGGAAAATGAAATAATCGCAATTAAAATCGGATATCCCCGGTAAAGCCAAAGTCCATAAATAGAAGGAGATTCTCTATTAAACATTGCATCTGACTGAAAAATATTCAAAAGGTTTCTTTAATTAATGTGCTAAATAAAAAGTTCTTAGTGCAATACCCTCCGTCGGGGATGCGAAAGTAGAAATATAGTAAGAACATCGAAAGTAAAAATCTCATGGTCATGTAAGGACAACGACCATTTTAGGCGGGTAAAAGAAGATTAGTGACCAATGTGTAGGCAGAAAAATTAGTTTTTTAGCTTTTTTGAATTCCACCCCAACAACACATAGCCCGCCCCTATTTTCCTATTTTTGCAGAAACGCGAACGCAATGATCAAATCAATGACCGGCTACGGGAGGTCTTCCGCAGAGTTCGGTTCAAAAAAAATAACTGCTGAGATTAAATCGCTCAATAGTAAGGGGCTTGATGCTTCTGTTAAATCTTCATCCCTTTACCGCGAAAGAGAAGCCGAAATCCGTAGCATGGTTTCCGAAAAACTGGTTCGCGGAAAAATCGATCTGGCTATTTTTTCTGAATCAACGGAGGAAGAAAAACGTACTGAAATTAATGTCATACTCGGAAAGCAATATTACGAACAATTAAAAACGCTGGCCGATGCAATTGGAACCGAGCCGGCAGATTACTTTTCGCTGATATTGCGAATGCCGGATATTTTCAATTCCGAAAAACCCGAACTGACAGACGAAGAATGGGCTGTTGCACAAAAAGTTATGTCCGATGCCATTCACCAGCTTGATGAATTCCGGAATCAAGAGGGAAGTTACCTCGAAAAGGATTTGCGGCAGCGAATTGATTCAATAGAACAACTGCAGCACAAAATTGCTGAACACGCTGGAGACCGAGCGGTGCGGGTTCGTGAAAAACTGGCAGAAGCCCTGAAACAAATCAGTGACCGGGAATTGGCTGACGAAAACCGTTTTGAACAGGAGTTGATTTATTATCTCGAAAAACTCGACATCACCGAAGAGCTTGTCCGGCTTAAAGGTCACTGTAGCTATTTTGTTGAAACCCTGAACGAAGCCCCCGGGCAAGGAAAGAAACTGGGGTTTATATGTCAGGAAATAGGACGGGAAATCAACACCATCGGAAGCAAGGCAAATCATACAGAAATTCAGCGTTTCGTCGTTGAAATGAAAGATGAACTTGAAAAAATTAAGGAGCAGATCCTGAATATCATGTAATGAAACAAGGCAAAGCCATAATCGTTTCGGCTCCTTCGGGTGCCGGAAAAACCACGCTGGTACACCACCTGCTCAGCCTTCCGCTGAACCTGGCTTTTTCTGTTTCTGCCTGTAGCCGCAAAAAGCGGGAAAATGAGCAAGAGGGGAGGGACTATTACTTCCTAAGCGTAAATGAATTCCGAAAAAAAATTGAAGATGATGCTTTTGTAGAATGGGAAGAAGTATATCAAGACCATTTTTATGGAACGCTCAAAAGCGAAACAGAGCGAATCTGGGATAAAGGAAATCATGTGATATTTGACGTGGATGTAGTAGGGGGATTGAATCTGAAAAAAGCTTTCGGAGATCAGGCGCTGGCAGTTTTTGTGCAACCACCGTCAGTGGATGTGCTTGAACAACGGTTGCGTAAGCGAAGGTCTGAATCGGAGGAAATGCTGGCTCAGCGGGTACAGAAATCGTGGCATGAACTGGATCATGCCCGCGATTTTGATGTTGTGATTCTGAACGATGATCTGGATCAGGCCTGCACCGAAATAGAAAGGGTGGTGCGTAAATTTCTGGCAAAATGAAAATCGGCCTTTATTTCGGGACGTTTAATCCCATTCATGTCGGGCATTTGATCATTGCCAATTACATGGTGGATTACACCGATCTCGATCAGGTCTGGCTCGTGGTAACCCCCCAGAATCCGCTCAAAACCAAGTCCAGCCTGTTACAGGATTATCACCGGTTGGCAATGGTCCGTCTGGCCATTGAAGACAACAACAAACTACACGCAAGCAATATTGAATTCGATCTCCCAAAGCCATCCTATACGGTTCAGACGTTGGCATATCTTCGCGAAACACACCCCGAAAAGCAGTTCGCCTTGATTATGGGGGAGGACAACCTCCGCACATTTTACAAATGGTACAACAACAAAGAAATTCTGCGCAACCATCATCTCTACGTATACCCCAGGGCGCTCACCGAATCAGAGCGGGAGGAACAGCAACCACTGAAACCCAATGCAGATTTAATGCGTCACCCGCACGTAACAATATGCGATGCGCCGGTTATGAAGTTATCAGCCAGCTTTATCCGCAAAGCCATCCGTCAAAAAAAAGATGTCCGTTACCTGCTTACGGAGACGGTGCACAAGTATGTCGATGAAATGAATTTTTACAAGGATTAATCCATCCAGATAAGCCCAAACTTAAATTTTATTCCACTCATTTAATGCGGGTTAATGACTTGGCTTAGCACCTGTAATAGTTTTGGCACACACTTTGGTTTTCCGGGTATCAGAACCTTTAAAACCAAAAGCCATGATCGATTTAAAAAACACCTACCGCGAATCCAGACTGAAAGCTATTCACCTGATGCAACAAGGCAGACTCAACGCTTATATTGCTCAGCTGGCCAGAATCCAGGAACTCGAATTGCAGATGATTAATTACACACAGGTATCCCGATGATTGTACGCACATACACATTTACCTGAAAGGCTCCGAAGATAAAATTCGGAGCCTTTTCTCATTTATTCACTCAAGAGAGCCGTATCTTCGCAATAAATTCTACACCCATTGAGAATTTTCTTTCTCACTTTCATTTTCATCAGCGCAGGAGTTTCCGCACAGATTAACATCAACAATTATTTGTTTCGCAGCAAACAAGCAATTGTTGAAGCCCGCTATACAGAAGCCATTGAATTGCTGAATCCTGTAATCAGTGTTCGGCCGGAGATGCATGAACCTTATTTTCTACGCGCCATTTCGAAATACAACCTTGGTGATTTTAAGGGAGCCGAGCGAGACCTTACGGCATCCATCGACATTAAACCAAACTTTCCGGATGCATTAATGTACCGCGGAGTTTGTCGTGAAAGAATGCTCAACTTCAGTGATGCCCTTCGCGATTTTGACCGCGCACTCAAACTCGATCCGTTTCACGATGGTGTTCTCGTTGCAAAAGCATTTACAAAGACGATTCAGGAAGATTATAACAGTGCCATTGAACTAAGCAACGAAGCGATAAAAATTAATCGCAATAGCGAGCGTGCGTTGTTGTGCCGTGCATGGTGCAAATACAAAACCTACGATCTGCAAGGAGCTGCAGAAGATTATTCACGCGCAATTAAGATTAACAAGTTCAATGCAGACACCTATACCAAGCGCGGAATGGTGTATGCTTTTCAATTGAAATACAAGGAATCATTGGACGATCTGAATCGCGCGCTCGAAATGGATTCGTTGAATCTGCATACCCTTTACCAGTTGGCGTACGTTCACAATGAACTAAAAGAGCCAGATAAAGCCCTGGACCTATATAGTAAAATGATCCGGATTGATCCTGAAACAGCAGTTGCTTATTATGAGCGCGGCCAGCTATTGGCTGAAATGGATGATACTGATGCGGCGATCGATGATTTTACCATGGTAATTGTTCTCACCGGAGGACATCTGCTAACCTATTTTAATCGCGGAAGTTTGTACTATCAAACCGGTCGATATTCTGCAGCTGTCGAAGATCTTACCAAAGCCATTGAATTGTATCCCGGACTGGCTGAGGCATATTATAATCGGGCGCTGGCATTTTCCCGACTGGGAATGCAGTCGCATTCTATGTCAGATGTGGAACGGGCAAAAGCCATTAAATCCGAACTTTATTCCATGGATGCTTCTGAACAGCAACGCGAAATGAAAAAAATTCAGGACATCGCTCAATTGAAAGAGGACTTTCAGGGTTCGGATGTTAGTCTGGGAAGAATTCAGAACAAACGCATTAACATCCGGCCGGCACCCAATTTTTTCGTGATGCCTGAGAATTGGGTTCCCGATACGTTGAAAAACGACGCTGTTTATCTGAAGTCTGTAATCAACGTTACAAAATCTGATCGTGTATGGCTGTTGTTGAGTCACCAGGGTTGGCGTCCCGAAAATGCGACCCAAAAAAGAGATGAGATAAATATGCAACTGGCAGAAAACCCGGACGATATTTCACTGCTGATTCGCCAGGGAATACTGTTTCAACTTATGGAAAATTACGATCTCTCCCTCGAAGTATATGATGCGGTTCTGCAACAGGAGCCCCGAAATCCCATTGCGCTTTTGAACCGGTCGTATGTGATGAACAAAATGCTTGTGTTGTACGAAACTTTCGATCAATCTGCCGGGGGAATGCCTTCGGGAAGTACGACAAATGATGCCGGGAAGTCGAACTATAATAAAATTGCCACGGATCTCACATCTCTTCTCCAGATGCACCCGCAGTTTGTACCGGCCCGATTCAATCTTGCCAACCTGAACGCAGCAATCGGGAAACATACCGAAGCTATTCAGCAATATAGTGCGATTATTGACAACGAGCCGGAATTATCACCGGCACATTTTAATATGGGCCTCACATTGCTTTATCTGAAAAACAAAGAAGAGGCCTGCGAACATTTGTCTACCTCCGGAGAGTTGGGATATTTGCAAGCGTATCCGGTAATAAAACGATTTTGTCAGCCATGAAAAACGAAGTGCGAATCGATAAATTCCTGTGGATGGTTCGGTTATTTAAAACCCGCAGTAAAGCAGCAGAGGCGTGCCGAAAGGATCGTGTGAAAATCAATGGCCGACCAGCCAAACCAGCTCAGAATCTATATGCAGGGGACAATCTGGAAGTGAAATTCACACCCATCTGGCGGAGTTATAAAGTACTGGGTTTTCCAAAGAGCAGGATCGGTGCTGCATTGGTTGCGGAGTATCTGAAAGAAAATACCGGCGCTGAAGAAATCGAAAAATTCAAAGCGTATCAGGAAG
>CAZJLZ010000218.1:0-2752 GCA_964546775.1 uncultured Cryomorphaceae bacterium
TATCAAAAATGACAGTTTGAAAATATTGTTGTCTAACTGGGCGTCAGATGCCTATCAAGTGCAGGAATTGGAACGGAGTTGGCAACAGGTGCGCAACGACGTAGTCATCCCCGTATTCATCCAAATGAATTTTGCGCGAAACACGATTGCTTTTTTACTGAATAACGGATACACGCCCGACCATGCCTTTGACAAAAATGCTCCTTTAAAGTATGAAATAAAACCGATAGAAGTAGATTTAAAAACTGCATTGAAAGAAAGCACCGTTACGTTGCAAGGCGCGGCAAGTACTTGTATACTTTTTAATAAAATTACGAATGGGCAATCTATTGCACTCAAGACAAGAATAGAACAGATACTTTCCTTCATCCAACAAGTACGTGCTCGTGATTAATGCCTTTCGAAATATGCGTCAACGACTGCTCAGTGAGAATCGTTTCACCAAGTATCTGATGTATGCGGCCGGGGAGATAATTCTGGTAGTTATCGGAATTTTAATCGCCCTGCAAATCAACACCTGGAATGAAAACCGCAAACTCAGCAGCCAGGAAAAATTATACATCAATCGATTAATTGCTGAAAACAAAAGTGATGTCACCACGCTGACTGAAGAGATAGAGAAGCTGACAACGAATAACGAAAAAATTGCGGCTTTCACCGATGTCATTAAGAATCCCGACAGCAGTGATTCACTGATGATTGTCCGTGTGCAGGATTTTATTATTCATGGCTCCATCTATCCGCAATTTAATCCATCTACATCCACTTATGAGGATTTGTCGAGCACAGGAAACCTCAGTATTATAAAAGATACGGAATTGAGGGACCGGATAGTAGCCCATTATCACAGCTACCAATATAGTGAATGGAGCTTCAATGTGAACTCAAATTGGGCCATGCCCATTGATGCCCCATTATACACCGATACCGATGCGTTGGCGTTTGATACCGCATATACTTCTGATCTTTTCCCCGCTAAAACCGACAAAGAGTTGGCGGAGAAGCTGAGAAATGACCGGGAGATATACCTCCGTAATGCGGCACTCCACTATTGGATAAACAAAGATTGTATTGCTGCTCTACAGCTTGTTTTGAAAGACGTCAGAGATTTTATTGAGGTGTTGGAAACAGTCAATGCAGAATCTTCATGAGGTTTTTACGGGTGTATGCAGTGAATAGCGTAATTATAATTCCTGGTTAATGAACCACCTATGATTAGAGAGATTGCTTCTCATAAAAAATGAACACGCCAAATGAAAATCTTCCGCACCATACGCCAAAAGTTGCTTGCTCAAAACCAATTCACCCGCTACCTCATCTATGCGGTGGGTGAAATCGTTTTGGTGGTGATTGGGATATTAATCGCTCTGCAGATCAACACCTGGAACGAAAACCGCCTCAATAAAAACAAAGAAACGGCCATTGTCAGCGACCTGCATCGGGAGTTTCAAAAGAACAAAACCAAACTCGATTCGACGATAGCATATCACCGAACCATTCTCGGCGCGATTGGCGAAGTCATGCTTTTAATCGGCGAGCCCGAAGAGGTCGTGTTGGAACACAATATCGACAGCCTCATCTATCTAACCATCGATTACGATGATTTCAGTCCCAGCCAATCGGTAATCTCCGAGTTGATCTCTTCCGGAAAACTCAACCTGATTTCATCAGATTCACTGCGCATGCTGATTTTTGAATGGGTGAGCGCCATGAACGAGATGGTAGAGGGGTATGAAACCATGGACGAAATGAGCCAAAACCTGACGGTGCCCTATCTCACCAAAAACGGGTCGATGAAAGATATTGACCAATACGGTTTGGGAAAGAGCAATGGCCGTTCAAAATTCGAACCGATAAATCACAAGCTCTTTCAGGAACTGGAATTCGAAAACCACATGGACAACCAGGCGTGGGGCGTGACCAACTACCTGATGAAGCTGGAAAGG
Organism: uncultured Cryomorphaceae bacterium; assembly: GCA_964546775.1. Lineage (GTDB taxonomy): Bacteria > Bacteroidota > Bacteroidia > Flavobacteriales_D > SKUL01 > SKUL01. The sequence continues at coordinate 1,947 of CAZJLZ010000218.1, forward strand.
CTGGAAGGCATCATTGACGATATTATCGCACAAACAAACCAATTTTGAAATTTAAACTATACCAACCATGAAAAAGTTAACCCAAACATTCACCCTCGTAGCATCTATGGCGATGCTCATGACTTCCTGCGCAACCGAGAAGGCACCTGACAATACAATGCAGGACTTCGGAAAACAATACACCGATGCCTGGAACAGCCAAGTACCGGAGAAAATGGCGGCGCTCTATGCCGAAGATGGTACACTCACGATTAATGGAGGAACACCCGCAAAAGGAAGGGAACAACTGGCTGCCACCGCCCAATCGTTCATGGAGGCCTTTCCCGATCTGAAACTGACGATGGACAGTTTGGTAAAAGAGTCAGGCTCTTACCAGTATTATTGGACATTTGAAGGTACCCACACCGGCCCGGGCGGATCGGGAAATGAAGTGCTTTTCAGCGGGTTTGAAGAGTGGACAATGAACGGTGATGGATTGATCCAAACCTCGATCGGTACTTTCGATGCAGAGGATTACGCCCGCCAACTCAACGCCCCCAATCGGAGCGCTGAATGAATTGAAAAATGAATTGTTTTTCTATTTGCCACGTGCCCTTTTTGTCACTCTGGGCGATTAGCGAAGAGTCTAAAAACGCGTGTTACTGCGAGACTGTGCGTTGTGATTCCTTTTCGGATATAGACTCTTCACTGCGTTCAGAGTGACAGAAGTGCTTCGATTTAAATGATAAGTGATTCAAAGCGTTTAATTGCGCTCTTTGCGCTTTCTTAGCGCCCATTCCAGTTCACAATAATCAAAGTTCAAACTA
>CAZJLZ010000219.1:0-5346 GCA_964546775.1 uncultured Cryomorphaceae bacterium
GATGCCGATCAGTGCGCTGGTCATTTCCCGCGTCAGCAAAAGCCTGAAGCGGACTTCGGTGAAAGTTCAGGAGAAATTTGGTGAACTCGTTAGTGGAATCGAAGAATCCCTTTCGGGAATGAAAATCATCAAAGCTTTCAACGCACAGCGTTTTATCAAACACAAATTCAGTGTAAGCAATGACCGGTACAACGAGCTCACCATTCGCGCATACCGAAAGCTGGATCTTGCTTCTCCGCTGAGCGAATTTCTCGGAGCGGCCGTAATGGTAACTTTGGTTTGGTACGGCGGTCGACTGATTCTGAATCCGGAATCACAAACTACTCTCGATGGCGGAGCATTTATCGGTTTCATCATCGTTTTTTCCCAGGTGATGCGCCCGGTGCAGGCGATCAGCACAGCCTATTCGAATTTGAATAAAGGAGCTGCCGCACTCGACCGGATCGATTTTGTGATGTCCGCGCCGATTACGATTACCGAAAAACCGGAAGCGAAAGCCATCCAAACATTCGAAAACGCAATCCACTACGAAAATGTTGGTTTTGCGTACGGAAAAAGCGCGGTGTTGAAAAACATCAACCTGGAAATTCCAAAAGGAAAAAGCATCGCGTTGGTCGGTGAATCGGGAGCCGGAAAAAGTACGATTGTGGATCTGCTTCCAAGATTTTACGATCCCACCGACGGCCGCATTACCATCGACGGTCACGATTTGCGTGATTTGAAAATAGATGCTTTGCGAAACCTGTTTGGGATTGTTACACAACAGGCCATATTGTTCAACGACAGTGCCTTCAACAACATTGCTTTTGGTATGGAAAACGTGTCGCCTGGAGATGTTGAACGTGCCGCCAAAGTCGCCAACGCACATGAATTCATCGTACAATTGGACGAAGGTTACCAGACCAATATCGGCGACGGTGGAAACAAACTTTCAGGCGGACAGCGACAACGCCTCAGCATTGCACGCGCTGTCCTTAAAAACCCACCGGTATTGATTCTGGACGAAGCTACTTCAGCCCTGGACACCGAATCTGAAAAACTGGTTCAGGATGCATTGTTCCGGCTTATGGAAAACCGGACTTCGATCATCATCGCTCACCGATTGAGCACCATTCAACACTGTGATGAAATTCTGGTCATGAAAGAGGGTGAAATTATTGAACGCGGCCGGCACCAGGAATTGTACGACCAGAAAGGTGTGTATCACAAACTGATCGAACTGCAAAGTTTCCAGTGATGAAAGTGTCGGGGTTTACGTTTATCCGCAACGCCCGGAAATTTGATTATCCGATTGAAGAAGCCATTTTGTCTATCCTACCCTTGTGTGATGAAGTGGTAGTTGCCGTTGGGAAATCGGAAGACGACACCCGCGACATGGTTGCAGGTCTTGGACCCAAAATCCGAATCATCGACACCGTTTGGGATGATGATCTGCGTGAAGGGGGAAAAGTGCTCGCCGTAGAAACGAACAAAGCTTTCAACGCTATTGACCCAGACAGCGACTGGGCGTTTTACATTCAGGGCGATGAAGTCATTCACGAAAAGTATTTGTCCAATATCCGGGCGACGATGGAATTGTGGAAAGACGACGAGCGCGTAGAAGGATTGTTGTTTAACTACTTCCATTTTTACGGCTCATACAACTTCGTTGCCGATTCCAGAAAATGGTACCGAAAGGAAGTTCGGGTGGTGCGTCCGGACACTTCAATACATTCTTACCGCGACGCACAGGGTTTCAGGAAGAACAACGAAAAGTTATGGGTAAAATCCGTGGACGCCACGGTTCATCATTACGGCTGGGTAAAGGACCCACGACACCAACAATCCAAACAACAGGAATTTAACAAGCTATGGCACAGCGACGAACAGGTAAAAAAAATGGTCGGCGATGCCGAAGTATTTGATTATTCAGGCATCGACTCCTTGAAAAAGTTTGAAGGCACACATCCCGAAGTGATGAAAGAAAGACTGAAGCGACTGAACTGGCAACTGCAGCTCGACCCGTCGGCCAAAAAACTGTTGTTGAAGGATCGCTTGCTCAAATCTGTGGAGGACATTACCGGCTGGCGAATCGGAGAGTATAAGAATTACCGGCTACTATAACAAAGCATTCCAACAGGTGCTGATTTTTAAAATCCTGTTAGGCCGGATAATAGTAGTTTTTTATACCTTTCTAACTCTAAACCAACCATAATGATAAAAATCTACCCTTACAGGTTCAAAAAATTGTTGCTTCTCCTGATTCCTACCTTCTTTCTTACAGAGACTAATGCCCAAGACGAGTATCACCCATTGCTCGATACTTCTGCCATCTGGAATTTTGAACGGGTGATAGAATGCGAATACTATACACCTTATTACCATTTTAACTATTCACTGCTGATTGAAGAAGATACCATCATTAACGATGTTGAATATCATCAGCTAAAAAGACCAGCTTTCGAATTTTCCACTCCGGCCTGGTTTGACGGTGTAGTGGAAGATTGCGGACCGAATCCTATGGAAACAGGTTATATCGGAGCGCTTCGTGAAAATATCATTGAACGGCGGGTTTATTTTCTTGCTGCCGGTGAAACAGAGGAATCGCTGTTGTATGATTTTTCATTAGAGGTGGGTGATACGCTTATAGGTTACATTTCCGAATTTGGTTTTGAACCATTAATTGTTTCGGCGGTAGATTCTGTTTTAATCGGCTCGAATTATCGGAAGCGGTGGATCATTCCTGTTGATGGATCTGATATAGAATACAGTATTCGATATATAGAAAGCATTGGCGGGTTACACGGACTCGTTCAACCAGATCCTTTTTTCTATTTGCATTCTCCGGTAACTGATTTGATCTGCTACAGCAATGGCGATGGGTTAATTTATCCCGATGGAGATGAGTCGTGTATGATCATTACACATTCGACAAATGAATTTGCTGCGAAACAAGGAATCGAAGTATTTCCCAATCCAGCCAGAGGTATTTTCTCAGTTACCTTGCCAACCAATTTAAAAACCGGAACTTCTCATCTACGGATCATCGATGTAAATGGATGTGTTGTAAAAGAACAAAGCCTGTCACATTCACAAAATTCGATCAACACAGAATCATGGCCGGCAGGAATGTATTTGCTACAGGTAATCTCGGGGCAAGATGAAATGTTAACGCGTGTCGTGGTGGAATAACATCCGGGTCTTTAATACTTTAACAAGCCCGATTTCAACCCTAGAAACTGGTAAATCTGATAAAAACCTGTTTTTTTTAATAAAGCAATTATTTTGGCTTTTGGAAATGGATTAATCTCAGGTAGTTCTTTATCCTCCGCCAGGTTTCGGATCATTTCCTTAAACAACCGGTTGTTGTGTGCGTCACGATATTTTCGGGGAACACTTAAACAGGTTTCCATCAGACCTCGTGAATTTGTTGGAGAATAAATGATTCTTCCAATCGCATTCGTTTCCGCCCGTTTCTTGGCACCCCAGTTTCCCATTTTCTCTTCCCAGTAGAACATGTCCAGCAAGTGAAAACCTGCATTTTCAAACACCTTGGCATTTGATGTAAGCCAGGAATTACAGGCATTTATTGCAAATGGTTCGTTGTGATAACCGATCATCCGGGCAAGATCAACTGCTGTTGGAAATGGGACAGACCCAAAATAATTACGAGCAATCTCACTACAGTTCCCGTTGAGACAAACATAGCCATTGTATTCACGGGACATTTGATTCAATTTTCGCGGTAAATCGATGCTGGCGCTGTACACATCCGATGGCCAGTTCTCATCTTCCGGCACATCCTTTACTACCTCCAGTTGCCGGTCGAAAATTTCTGTCAATCTCCGGGCTACTTTAATGTCCACGTGTGAATCGGACATATTGCTGTGCTGTGATATAAAATACTTGGCTTGTTGATCGAGACTTGCCAAATACAACAAGCGGCTATCATAACCTGCCGTTACTGCAACCGCAATCTGATGGCGGGCTGCAATTGCTTCGACATAGCCCTTGATCATCCTGCTGGTCTTTTCGGCGGCTTCTTTAACCGACATTGGTTTGATGGCAGTAACCGGAAAAAATCTTCTTTGCTTTTGATCTTTTAAATCAATCAGATGATTGGGTCTCAGATGAAAAACACTTTCTATATGTGTACTGTCCCCTACGAAAACATTCTTCTTTTGAAATGTAGTTGAATTGAAAAATCGAACTGCCGAAGGATCCTGATTGGAATTTAATTCCAGCACTTCACCCATGATTTTCATCTGAGAACCGAAAACAGTACAGGCTTCGTCATAGTACACTCCGTATTGTGCACATGCGTCGTTCAACAGGAAAAACTGGTCATTCCATCCGCATATCAACAAAAAATGTCCTGAAAACCGAGATAACACAGACAACATTTCCTGGGTAGATTCCTGACTCACTAAAAAATCAAGTATTTCAGAATTACTGCATGCGGGGTTTTGCCAGTCAAAAATTTCACCGACGAGATGAATCTCAGCAGTACCAATTTTAACAGAAGTATATTCAATTTCCGGGTGATGATAGAGTGTATAATCTTTTACCGCAACAGATGGCCAGGGAAATTTAAATCCGGGTCGACTCGTCAGAAGAAACTGTCTGCGATACAAATTGCTATCATCGGATATAGTTGACCTGGAAATCATTTCGGATTAATTTAGTTTCAATAGCGACCGGGCTGTTTGGTCATACTGTTCTGAAAAATAACCAATATTCCGCAATGCTAACGCGCGTAGTAATAGTGGAGAAAAGACCTGTAGGCCCTATTTTCAAAAATTATCTGAAATTTTCGGGACACAACCTGAACTTCTGTGAGATTTTTTGGTGAAAACGATCACCGAAGTATACGATTTTCGGTGAATTCAGATGCTGAATAAATTCATCTATGAAGGCAAAAAGGGATGATCAATTCTCCTTCTCGCGGTTGACGAACATATGAATCCAAAGTGAACGACTGAGGCGAAAAAGTACGGGTAAAAGAAATACAAGCACTACAACTCCTACAATAATCGTCAGAAGCGGATAATCAAAGAAAGAGTAGTTTATCCAGCCGAGGGCATCGAAAACATACAACGCCACAACAACCGCCACCCATAACGCCACAGTTAATCCATAACTGACATATGCCGCACCGAAATAGAAACCGGGTTCTCGCTTAAAATCCTCGCCGCAAACTTCGCATCGAGCATTCATTTCCATAAACTTACGGTTGTACGTTGAATTTGAAAGAAACAAAGAACCCTGATGACAAGCTGGACATCGATTGGTGATCATCGCGACAAATTTTCCGGGAATTTTCATCCTGCAAATTTACATCATTCTCCCGCCAGATGGTGTAACAAT
>CAZJLZ010000220.1:0-3613 GCA_964546775.1 uncultured Cryomorphaceae bacterium
CCAACATCTTCCATTCGATCTCACCGGAGCACAGAAAAAAGTACTGCGCGAAATTCGTCGGGATTTAGGTTCCGCACACCACATGAACCGCTTGTTGCAGGGTGATGTCGGCAGCGGAAAAACAATCGTCGCCGTGCTTTCTATGCTGATGGCGATTGACAATGGTTTTCAGGCGGCATTGATGGCGCCAACAGAAATTCTTGCTCAGCAGCATTACGAAGGCATCAGCGAAATGCTGAAACCATTGAGTCTGGAAGTGAGATTACTCACCGGAAGTACCGGTGCCAAAGACCGGAGGGAAATCTATGAAATGCTGGCAGATCACCGGCTTCATGTGCTGATCGGAACACACGCTTTGCTCGAAGACCCTGTTCAATTCCGGAATCTGGGGTTGGTCATTATCGACGAACAGCATCGCTTCGGAGTGGCGCAGCGGGCGCGTTTGTGGAAGAAAAACAAACAGCCTCCGCACATACTGGTAATGACGGCAACCCCGATTCCGCGAACATTGGCCATGACGGTGTATGGTGATCTGGATGTTTCGGTCATCGACGAATTACCTCCGGGCCGGAAAGCAATTACCACGACCCATCGCTTCGACAGCGCGCGCATTCGTGTATTTGGTTTTCTGGAAGAGGAGATTGCGAAAGGTCGCCAGGTGTATATTGTTTATCCGTTGATCGAAGAATCGGATGCAATGGATTACAAGGATCTGATGGACGGATATGAAAGTATCGTGCGACGATTTCCATTGCCAAAATACCAGGTGAGCATTGTCCATGGAAAAATGAAACCAAAGGACAAAGAGTTCGAGATGCAGCGGTTTGTAAAAGGCGAGACCAACATTATGGTAGCCACTACAGTTATTGAAGTTGGTGTGAATGTTCCCAATGCTTCGGTGATGGTGATTGAGAGCGCAGAACGATTCGGTTTGTCGCAGTTGCACCAGTTGCGGGGCAGGGTAGGTCGCGGTGCCGACCAGAGTTTTTGCATTCTGATGAGCGGAGATAAATTGTCGGATGATGCCCGGGAGCGGCTGCATACAATGACCCGCACCAATGACGGTTTTGAAATTGCCGAAGTCGACATGCGGCTGCGGGGACCGGGAGATATTATGGGAACCAAACAAAGCGGAACCATCGAACTGAACATGGCTGATTTAATCGAAGACCAGGACATTCTAAAGCTGGCGCGTGAAAAAGCCATCATGATTTTGGAAAACGACCCGGACTTGTCACTTCCCGAGAATGCAAATTTGTCTAACTACATCAAAGACCGGATTCGGCGGCAATTGACGTGGAGTAGGATATCGTGAATGAATTAATGGTTAATGTTTTAATGGTTAGTGGTTAATGTTGTAATGATTAATGCGAAAGCGGTAATTTTTCAACTCATAACTCATAATTCATCCCTCATCCCTCCAGACACATCTCATCCCTCATATCTTATATCTCATCTCTCCTCGTCTTCCTTCATCAAATACCCAATCTCATCAATCAATCTTTCCACATCCGCATCAGAAGTGCCGTCGTAAAACCCACGCAGTCGCCGGTCTTTATCCACCAAAACAAGGTTTTCGGTGTGAATGAAATCCTGCACTCCGCCATCACCTTCATCCAGACAAGCGAAATAAGATTTTCGGGCAAGGTTGTAAATGTGTTTTTTATCACCGGTAGCCAGATGCCATTTTCCCGGAATGGCGCCATAATCCGCTCCGTAGTCCGCTAAGACTGGTACAGAATCAATTTGTGGCGTAACGGAATGGGAGAGGAGCAGGACATTGGGCTCATCGGCAAATTCATCCTGAATCTTTTTAAAATTTTTGCTCATGTCCTTACAGATCGTCGGACAGGTAGTAAAGAAAAGATTTCGAATTGCATTTCTCCGCTACGTGCAGATTATCAATCGATAATGTTTGTAAACCGAATTAAATTTTTAGATTTACTCAACTCATTTCCGAACCAAAGCAATTCTTTGAAAAGAACCGTATCGTATCGGGTTGCACAATTTATTTTAGATATGCGCAGTAATTCTACAATTTTTAGTACAGAATAACTGTAAAAACACCCTGGCTATGAAGCAACTGGTAGTAATATTATTGATAGGCCTGGTCAATTTTGCTTATGCGCAGGCTCCATTCATCACCAAATGGAAAACCAATAATCCGGGTATTACCGATGAATTCTCTATACAAATACCTGTTTGTGAAGAGAGCATATATGATTTTGAGGTAGAATGGGGTGACGGAAGTTCTGATGTTTATGCTGGCACAGGATCCACATTAACAGTGGTACATACCTACGCGGATAGTGGAATGTATAATGTATCAGTCAATGGTGAGTTTCCCCGGATATGTTTTTATCCGAATACAGACAAGCTAAAAATTCTGGATGTATTACAATGGGGGGATATTGAGTGGCAAAGTTTTGATGCTGCTTTCAATCAATGTAGTAATCTGGAGATTAATGCTGAAGACGTACCCGATTTATCGCAGGTCACCAGTATGGTTGGAATGTTACATGGTTGCAGTTCATTCAATCAACCCATAGAAAATTGGGATGTTTCAAACGTGGAAAATATGACTTTGATGTTTGGAGGTGCAAGTTCTTTCAATCAACCTCTTGGAACATGGGATGTATCAAATGTTGTTTCTACAGTGGATATGTTTTTGGGTGCTGTTTCATTTAATCAACCCATTGAATCCTGGGATGTTTCGGTAGTCACGAACATGCAAGAAATGTTTGCAGGTGCAACTTCTTTCAATCAACCGCTTCAGGCATGGGATGTTTCCGCTGTTACCGATATGACTTATATGTTCTACCAAGCTAGCAGCTTCAATCAACCCATAGACGACTGGGATGTTTCGAATGTTGAAAACATGGCAGGTATGTTTAATAATGCCCTGGCTTTTAATCAACCTTTGAACTCATGGACATTGTCTCCTAATATTTCACTGACGAGTCTGTTTCATGGTGCGATTTCTTTCAATCAACCGTTGGACCAGTGGGATGTTTCGAATGTGACCTCTTTTTCAGGTGTATTTCGCGATGCTAGCAGTTTTAATCAGCCATTGGATTCATGGGATGTATCCGCGGCCACGGTCTTGAGTATGTTTTGGGGAGCGACATCCTTTGATCAATCGCTGGCTTCATGGGATATTTCAAATGTTGAAACCATGCTATTTTTGTTGAAAGACTGCGGAATGTCAGCGTGTAATTATGATTCCACACTTATAGCCTGGTCGGAATTAAATCTTCAATATTATGTACCACTGGGTTCCGACGGGCTTCAGTATACCGAAGCAAGCGCCACTGCCCGACAGACAATAATTGATAATTATTTATGGACCATTGCCGGAGATGAGTTGGTCGAGCTTACCGAATGGATAGTAAGTGCAGATGTGGATGGAACAGCTATTTATGTTTCCGCAACTGGTGGTACAGGAAGCTATACCTATAATTGGAACGGACCAAATGGATTTATATCATCAGATTCCAGTATTGTTGCCCCAACCAACGGTACATACACGGTTGTGGTGAGTGACGGATGTGAGCAATGGATGGATACCTTTGAGATTCTAACGGTAGGCTTTGATGAACTCCCCATTTCGGAT
>CAZJLZ010000221.1:0-3362 GCA_964546775.1 uncultured Cryomorphaceae bacterium
GAATCGTGCGGACCCGGAGATGCTTCGGGGTGATATTGTACAGAAAATGCCGGACGGTTCTTCAACCGAAATCCCGCAACGGACTTTAAATTTAAATGTATGTGGGTGATTTCAACATCCTCATTTTGTTCGGCATCTTCGTAGCTGATTTCGAAGCCGTGGTTTTGTGAAGTTACTTCGCACTTTCCGGTGATCAGATTTTTTACCGGGTGATTGATTCCTCGGTGTCCGATTTCCATCTTAATCGTTCTCATGCCCTGGCTCAATGCCAGCAACTGGTGGCCGAGACAAATTCCAAAAGTTGGCACCCCGGAATCGGCAATTCTGCGGATGGTTTCAACAACGTCTTTCATTGAAGCTGGATCTCCGGGTCCATTCGACAGCAGAAAACCATCGGGATTCCAGCCCTGCATTTCCTCGACGGAAGTGTCCATCGGAAATACTTTCACGAGGCATCCTCGCTCGGTAAGACAGCGTACAATGTTGGTTTTTACTCCGAGGTCGAGCAAAGCCACACGGATTCCGTTTTCGTCACCTTCGGTATACGCCTCTTTGGCGGTAACCTTAGACGATAACTCGAGTCCTTGCATAGACGGAACCTGAGAAAGCCGGGACTGGAGCTCTTCCATATCAAAAATCTCAGAAGAAATAATAGCATTCATAGCGCCTTTGTCGCGGATATGACGGACAAGCGCCCTGGTGTCGATATCCGAAATACCTACCAACCCATCGCGATCGAAATATTCCTGAAGCGAAAAATCAGCGCGGGCACGGGAATATGTTTGAGAAAACTTTTTGCAAACCAGACCGGCAATTTTAACATGGTCCGATTCCACATCATCGGCTACTGTTCCGTAGTTTCCGATGTGTGAGCTGGCCATCACCACGATCTGTCCGAAATAAGAAGGATCGGTGAAAATTTCCTGATAGCCGGTCATCCCGGTATTAAAAGCGAGTTCACCGCTGGTCGTTCCAATGGCACCTATTTTCTTGCCGTAAAAAGCGGTTCCGTCTTCCAGTAAAAGTATTGCCCGTTCGTCTTTCATGGGTACAAATTTTATTAAAAAAAAGGGATAATGCGTTATACATTATCCCTTCCGTTATTCTTTAGCGAGCGTTCGACTATTCATTCTTCTTCTTGTCTTCTTCGCTTGTGGCGTCGTCGCCTGATTCGTCTTTTTTGGTTTCGGCATCATCCGCCTTGGCTTCTGCTTTTTTCTCTTCTGCAGGAGTTTCTTCTGATTTCGCTTCAGCCTTTGGTTCCTCTTTCGGGGCTTCTGATTTAGCTTCAGCTTTAGGAGCTTCTTCCGTTTTGGCTTCGGCTTTTTGCTCTGCTTTCGGAGTTTCTTCTGTTTTGGCTTCTGCCTTTTCTTCGGACTTTTCTACTTTGGCAGAAGTGTCTTTCGATTCCTCCGCTTTTTCAGCAGACTTTGCTTCAGTCGCAGCTTTTGCTTCTTTAGCCGGTTTTACCGATTCATCTTTTGCCTGAGCAGTTTCTGCACCTTCGGCAGTAGATTTTTTCTTACCACCTCTTCTGCTTCGTTTCGCTTTGTCCGGTTTGCCACTCTTCAGCAACAACTCGTTGAAATCAACCAATTCTACCATACACATTTCAGCAGCATCACCGAGTCTTCGACCGGTTTTCAGAATCCGAAGATATCCTCCCGGACGTTCGGCGATTTTGGGTGCTACTTCGCGGAACAACTCAGTCACAGCGTCTTTGCTTTTCAAATAGCTGAACACAACCCTACGCGAATGCGTGGAATCAGCTTTTGACTTGGTGATCAGCGGTTCTACATACTTGCGCAATTCTTTGGCTTTTGGAACCGTAGTATTGATCCGCTTGTGCTCGATCAGCGAACATGCCATATTGGCGAGCATAGCTTCCCTGTGCGCTTTCTTTCGTCCGAGGGCATTTATTTTATTTCCGTGTCTCATTTTCTTCTAATGCTAAAATCAGCGGTGCTGAAAAATTCTACTACTCTTTGTCCAATTTATACTTGGCTACATTCATTCCGAATGAAAGTCCTTTCGATTCGATAAGATCTTCCAACTCGGTCAATGATTTCTTTCCGAAGTTTCGGAATTTCAACAGGTCATTTTTGTTGAAAGAAACCAGGTCGCCCAAAGTTTCAATATCCGCAGCTTTCAGGCAGTTCAATGCGCGAACCGAAAGATCCATGTCCACCAGTTTGGTTTTCAACAACTGGCGCATGTGCAATGACGTTTCGTCAAATTCCTCGGTTTCGGCTTTTTCTTCGCTGTCGAGGGTTATTTTCTCATCAGAGAACAACATGAAGTGATGAATGAGCACTTTGGCTGCTTCCTGAAGGGCGTCTTTCGGAGTAATTGAACCATCGCTGGTCAGATCAATTACGAGTTTTTCGTAGTCGGTCTTTTGCTCTACACGATAGTTTTCTACCTGATACGAAACGTTTTTGATCGGCGTAAAGATCGAATCGGTAAAGATGGTTCCCAGGGGAGCGGCGCTGCTTTTATTCTCTTCGGCAGGAACATAACCACGGCCTTTGCTGATGGTCAATTCCATTTCGAGTTTTACAGAAGGCTCAAGGTGACAAATCACGTGATCGGGATTCAGTACCTGAAACGCTGAGGTAAACCCACCCAAATCACCAGCAGTGATTACTTCCTTACCTGAAAGGGAAACGGTTACACGTTCGGTATCGGTTTCTTCTATCTGACGTTTGAAACGAACCTGTTTGAGGTTGAGTACGATGTTGGTAACATCCTCTACAACTCCTTTTACAGAAGCAAATTCATGCTCTACACCCTCAATTCGCACCGAGGTAATTGCAAATCCCTCAAGCGAGGACAACAGAATTCTGCGCAGCGCATTTCCGATAGTGATGCCATAACCTGGCTCCAACGGTCTGAATTCGAACTGGCCGGAATGGTCATCAGAGTTGATCATTACTACTTTGTCCGGTCTTTGGAAATCTAGAATTGCCATGGTGTATATAGACTTTGTTATTGTTGAATGATTACTTGGAATACAATTCCACGATTAGTTGTTCTTTAATCTGCTCAGGAATCTGTTCGCGTTCGGGTGCTGCCATAAAAGTTCCGGTGAGTGTATTCTTATCGAATGACAACCAGTCGTATTTTTTGGAGCTTGCAGCCAATGAATCACTGATCAGTTCCAGCGACTTCGATTTTTCACGAACACCTACAACATCGCCCGCACGAAGCTGGAAAGAAGCCACGTTCACCACATCACCATTTACGGTAATGTGACGGTGAGTTACCAACTGACGCGCTGCACGACGTGTTGGAGCGATACCCATTCTGAAAACGGTATTGTCCAATCGCGATTCGCAGAACTGAAGCAACAATACCCCGGT
>CAZJLZ010000222.1:0-5007 GCA_964546775.1 uncultured Cryomorphaceae bacterium
GATTTTTGCTTCAGGATTGTTCCGAAGAATAAGCGTCGCTGCATCGATTCCATTCATTTTTGGCATTTGCAAATCCATCAAAATCAAATCAAAATTTTTCGTTCGGGCCATTTCTACCGCTTGTTCACCATCGCGGGCAACATCAACGGTAGTCTTTAGTTTCTTCAACAAGCGTTCAGTGAACATAACATTTACTTCATTGTCTTCTACCAGTAAAAGAGATTTTCCGTCAAGGTGATATCCGTTGAGTGCGGGTTTTTCCTTTACTGTATTCATTGCCGTAACTGCCTTCATTGTGTTCGTTTTGTATTTCAGCAATACGGTAAAACTGCTACCAACACCCGACCGACTTTCAAATTCAATAGTTCCGCCGAGCAATTCCGTAAGGCTTTTAGTTATCGATAAACCGAGTCCGGAACTCTGTGGTGTAAGGGTAGACTCGTATTGTAACCGACTGTATCGATCAAAAATTTGTGGCTGCAATTCTGCATTGATTCCAATCCCGGTATCTTTCACCTGAATTTTTAACCAAATATGGTCTTTTTCCTCTGAGGCACAATCCACGTAAACATCAATTTTGCCTTGAGGGGTATATTTTACAGCATTGCTGATGAGATTGAGCAGAATCTGGGTGAGCCGCACTTTATCTCCTTCTATGGTTTCCGGAACAGTATTTCCAAAATGCGTGGTCAACTGCAGATTTTTCTTTTTGACGCCAGGATCAAACGTGCGGATGATTTGAGCCAATAATTTCCGGATATAAATGGTTTCTACACTCAATTCAATCTTTCCGGCATCCAACCTGCTCAGATCAAGAATATTCGTGGTGAAGCCGAGTAACGTATTGGCAGAGTGGATCAATGCTTCAAGGTATTCCTTTTGGTCCTTCGTGTTTTCTTCTTCCTGTAACGCATGAGAAATCCCCACAATGGCATTGAGTGGTGTCCTGATTTCGTGAGATAGAACAGAAACAAACTCCGCTTTGGCTTCACTGGAGATCTCTGCGAGTTTCTTCTCATTCAGCAACTGAGCATTTGCGATTTTAAGGTTCTTCTGATGCTTTCTTAATTTGGCATTGGTGCTTTTTAACCTGATGTAAAACAGAATCCCGGTTACGAGCAATAAAAACATCAGAATCACTATCGCCACGAGGGCATTACGCAGACGGTCTTTTTGAATGCTGATAATCTGTTCTTTTTCATTCTGAGCTTGTAAAGCTTCCAGACGGCGTTGCTTTTCCTCAGCCTCATAAACCGTGCGCAGATTGTCAAATTCAGTGCTGCGCGACTCGCGATACAAACTGTCTTTGGCTGCGTCGTATTCAACAAAATGTTTGAAGGCAACATCGTATTTCTTCTGCTCGTGCATCAACATACCCAGTTGGTATTGCGCCCGAATAAACAAATCCAGGTACTGTTCGTCGGAAGCCATTTGCATCGTGCTTTTCAATAACTCTTCACTTTTACTGAAGCTATGCGTAAGCCGGTAGAGCGTACCGAGTCCGAGTTTGATCTCACATTCTCCGTTTTTATCGGCCATTTTCTGAAAGCCCTCCAAGGCTTCCAGGAATAACTTTTCTGCAATCGGATAGTTTTCCGTTTGACAATAGTATTCGGCAAGATTTCCCTTTACCAGTGTTGTTCCTGAGACATCCTCCAATCGGTCGTAAATTTTGAAAGATTTGCTGTAGGACTCGTAAGCATCGTCAAACCGCTTTTGTTTCATACGGATTTCCGCAATGTTGTTGTACACATCGCCTACCTCGTTGTCCAAACCCAGCCGAAGTCCAAGTGCAAGTGCCTTGCGATAAAAATTAAGTGCTTCTTCTTCGTCGTCCAGACTGTGAAAGACTACTCCCAGGTTGAGATATACCATTTGAAGGGCGGTGGAGTCGCTGGTTTCCTTGAAAATACTCTCCGCTTCAAGCAGGTTTTTCAGCGCTTCATGGTTCAATCCCAGGTCGGAGAGAGAAACGGCCAGACTATTTAACGCATATCCCACACCCACACGATCTTTCAAAACACGATAGAGCTCAAGTGTTTTTCGATCGCATTCAAGTGCATTCTGAAACTCTCCACGCGCCCAAAAATAAATACAGAGGGTTTCGTTAACCATGGCAGTTAAGTTCTGGTCATCCCCAAAATTGGCAATGCTTTCGGCGCGGTCTAAAAGAAGTTTCGATTGGTCAGGATCAGTGTACAACACCTCCATACCTTGATCGAGCAATCGTTCGATCTGAATTTTTTTTGACTCTTCGGGTAAAGGTCTTTTCCCGGTAGACTGAGTATACGACGCTCCGGAAAGTAAAATAATTATAAGAATACTGGGAATCCACGTCACGATTTTCCTCACGGCACAATGTTTTTATAAGCTTCCGACATTACGAAAGTTCAGAGTTCGGGTTACGACCTTTGTTAAATAGGGTGTCTTTTTAATTCGGTAATTTTGGCATCCTAAAATTGCCGATCACAACATGCAGCAAGAAAAGCCATATCCTCCCAAAAATAAAATCCGCATTGTCACCGCAGCTTCTCTGTTCGACGGGCACGACGCGGCGATCAACATCATGCGCCGAATCATTCAAAGCACGGGAGCTGAAGTCATTCATTTGGGACACGACCGCAGCGTTCAGGAAGTCGTCGACTGTGCGATTCAGGAAGATGTTCAGTCTATTGCCATGACCAGCTATCAAGGTGGGCATACCGAGTACCTGAAGTACATGTATGATTTGTTAAAAGAGCGCGGTTGTGGTCACATTAAAATTTTTGCCGGTGGTGGAGGAACCATTTTACCGGATGAAATCAAAGAACTTCAGGACTACGGAATTACACGCATTTATCATCCGGATGACGGACGAAAATTGGGATTGCAGGGAATGATCAACGATCTGATGCAACAATCCGATTTTCCTACCGGGAGAAATCTCAATGGTGAACTGAAGGGATTGCAAAAACGAAATCATTACGCCATTGCGCGGTTGATTTCCGCAGCAGAAAACAATCCCGAAGAAAGTGCCAAGGAACTTGAGAAAGTAAGTCAATTGGCTGCTGAAGCTAAAACACCCATTCTTGGAATCACCGGAACTGGTGGAGCTGGAAAAAGTTCGCTCGTAGACGAACTCGTGCGTCGCTTTTTGGTTGACTTTCCGGAAAAAAACATCGGAATTATTTCTGTTGATCCCAGCAAAAGAAAAACCGGCGGCGCGTTGCTCGGAGACCGGATCCGCATGAACAGTATCTTTAACGACCGTTGCTACATGCGCTCGTTGGCCACGCGTCAAAGCAATCTCGCGGTCAGCAAACACATTCGTGAAGCGGTAGATATTCTGAAAGCGGCCAATTTCGATCTGATCATTCTGGAGACTTCCGGAATCGGTCAAAGCGATACAGAAATTGTCGATCACAGCGATGTCAGCATGTACGTGATGACGCCGGAATACGGCGCCGCGAGTCAACTGGAAAAAATCGACATGCTCGATTTTGCCGATATCATTGCCCTCAATAAATTTGATAAACGCGGAGCATTGGACGCATTGCGCGATGTAAAGAAACAGTACAAACGAAACCGTCAGCTTTGGGATGTTTCGGATGATGATGTTCCTGTTTTTGGTACCATCGCCAGTCAGTTCAACGACCCCGGAACCAACGCGCTCTACAAAACCCTTATTCAGATAATTGCAGACCGTACTGGCGCCGAACTGAAAAGCAGTCTCGAAATCACCGGTGAAATGAGCGAAAAAGTGTTCATCATTCCACCGAAACGCGTAAGATACCTCAGCGAAATTTCAGATACGGTTCGGCACTATAACGAAAAGACACTCGAGCAGAAGAAAATTGCCCAGCAACTATACGCGCTCGATTCAAGCTTGACGATGCTTGGAGATACCGCTGACAAAGCTGCCACAGGTCCATTGAAGTCGATGTTCGATGAATTGGTCAAGGAATTGGATCCGAAGAATTTTGACGTCATCAAAGGATGGGAAGAGAAGAAGAAACGTTACCGCGAGCCGCATTATGTTTTTCAGGTTCGCGACAAGGATATCAGCATTCAAACGCACACCGAATCATTGTCGCATTTGCAGATACCAAAAGTGAGTATGCCGCGGTTTGAAGGGTGGGGCGATATTTTGTTCTGGAATCTTCAGGAGAATGTGCCCGGTGAATTTCCGTTTACGAGCGGCGTTTTTCCGTTCAAGCGCGAAGGTGAAGATCCAACCCGGATGTTTGCCGGTGAAGGCGCTCCAGAGCGAACCAACAAACGTTTCCACTATGTCAGTCTCGGAATGCCAGCCAAACGGTTGAGTACGGCTTTTGACAGTGTAACACTGTATGGACGCGATCCCGGAACACGGCCGGATATCTATGGGAAAATCGGAAACTCCGGGGTCAGCATTTGCTATCTGGACGATGCGAAGAAATTGTACAGCGGTTTCGATCTCTGTGATCCGATGACTTCGGTTTCGATGACGATCAACGGTCCGGCACCGATGCTGCTTGGATATTTCATGAATGCCGCTACCGATCAGCAGTGCGAAAAGTACATTCGCGAGAATGGTTTGGAATCGGAAATTGAAAAGAAAATTGAGGCCATCTATAAAGAGAAAGGAGCTGAGCGTCCAAAATACCTCGGAGATTTACCTCCCGATCACGACGGACTGGGATTGATGTTGCTCGGAGTCACGGGCGATCAGGTGTTGCCTGCGGATGTTTACCAAAAAATGAAAATAAAAGCCCTTTCTTCTGTCCGCGGCACAGTTCAGGCGGATATTCTGAAAGAAGATCAGGCGCAGAACACGTGTATTTTCAGTACAGAATTCGCATTGCGTTTGATGGGCGATACGCAGGAATATTTTATTGAGAATAACGTCCGCAATTTTTATTCGGTCAGTATCAGCGGATACCACATCGCTGAAGCCGGTGCCAATCCGATTTCACAATTGGCATTTACACTGGCCAACGGTTTTACCTACGTCGAGTATTACCTTAGCCGCGGGATGGACATCGACAA
>CAZJLZ010000223.1:0-3075 GCA_964546775.1 uncultured Cryomorphaceae bacterium
AGATCGTGCATCACTGAGGTTCGCAATTTCTTCGTTCAGAGAATTAAGTTTCTGTTCGTCTTTTTCGCGCTTAATCGCCTCTCGCTCAATTTCGAGTTGCATGATCCTTCTTTCGATTTCGTCCAGTTCCTCAGGCTTGGAGTTGATTTCCATGCGCAAACGTGAGGCGGATTCATCTATCAGGTCAATTGCCTTATCGGGAAGAAATCGGTCGGTGATGTAGCGCTGAGAAAGTTCCACCGCAGCGATAATGGCCGCGTCTTTAATCCGCACCTTATGGTGGTTCTCGTATTTTTCTTTGATTCCCCGAAGTATGGAAATGGCGTCTTCACGATTGGGCTCATCGATCATCACTTTTTGAAAGCGTCTTTCCAGCGCCTTATCTTTTTCGAAATACTTTTGGTATTCGTTCAAGGTAGTGGCACCTACTGCCCGGAGTTCACCACGCGCGAGGGCGGGCTTGAGAATATTTGCGGCATCCATTGCACCTTCGCCACCACCCGCTCCCACCAGTGTATGGATCTCATCGATAAACAGAACAATCTGTCCCTCTGCACCAATAACTTCTTTTACAACTGCTTTCAGTCGTTCTTCGAATTCCCCTTTGTATTTTGCCCCAGCTATCAGTGAACCCATATCCAACGAGTAAATTTGCTTGGATTGCAAATTCTCCGGAATATCACCGTTGATGATCCGGTGGGCAATACCTTCAGCGATGGCTGTTTTACCAACTCCTGGTTCTCCGATCAGGATCGGGTTGTTCTTTGTGCGACGGGTTAGAATCTGCAGCACTCGCCGTATTTCCTCATCGCGACCGATAACCGGATCCAGTTTGCCATCACGTGCCAACTGGTTCAGATTTTTCGCATATTTATTGAGTGCGTTGTAGGTTTCCTCCTGGCTGGAAGAAGTCACTTTTTCGCCTTTCCTTAAATCTTTAATGGCTGCAATCAATTCCTTTTTACTCATTCCGCTATCCCGCAACAATTGTCCTGTGTTGTCGCTTGCCTCTACAAGACTCAATAATAGATGTTCTATGGATACATATTCGTCACCGAATTCTTTGAGGTAGGTGAGGGCCTTTTGTAAAACGGTTCCTCCGTTGCGCGACCATTGCAGATCTGCACCAGAAACTTTTGGGTGTGTCTCAATAATTTTATCCAAAGCACGGCGTACTACATCTTGATTTATATTCAGTTTTTTGAAGAGGTGTGGAACGACATTTTCATCCGTCCGCAAAATTCCTTTCAAGAGGTGGCTGGTTTCTATGATTTGGTGACCGTTTTCCATTGCGAGCGTTTGCGCATTTTGGATAGCCTCCTGTGATTTTATCGTGAATTTATTAAGGTCCATAATGGTATTTTAAACTATTTTTTTGTTGATTTCGCTATTGCAAGTTTTGATCCAATGTGTTGGTATATTCTTAAAGTAATAAGTAAGGTAGTAGACCATATCTAATTAGAATAAAGGATAATATCAGGTGTTAATAGTTAAAATCTATCGCCATTGCAGTGTGAATAAATGGCAGGTATTCTTTAAAAGAGTGGTAAATTTGGCAG
The DNA here is from genome assembly GCA_964546775.1 of uncultured Cryomorphaceae bacterium. Lineage (GTDB taxonomy): Bacteria > Bacteroidota > Bacteroidia > Flavobacteriales_D > SKUL01 > SKUL01. Next base: position 1,560 of record CAZJLZ010000223.1, read on the forward strand.
AACCGCGATAAAGTAACCGAGGATTGCTAAACGCGCTTTTTTAGTGAACTCCGTGGAATTACCTGCTGGTCATTTTCGTACCTTTAGGAGCATTTTGAAAATAAAAATTATATGTTCAATAAAAACGGGATCATCCTTTTTCTGACCTTCGGAATGATCCATTTCAGTTCAGCTCAGGAGTGTATTGATGGAATGGCCGGAGCATATCCTTGTCAGGACATTCACCAGTATTCTTTTTTATCTTCTGATGAGATTGGAGGTGGGGTCATCAATGACAATTGGGGATGGGTGAGTGAAGAAACCGGAAGAGAATATGCGATTCAGGCCCGATCCAGTGGAACTTCATTTATTGATATCACCGATCCTGCAGGCCCGGTTTATCTTGGAAATCTTCCTACACATGATTTTGAAATTCTTTGGCGGGATGTAAAGGTGTTTGACAATCATGCTTTTATTGTCGCTGAATCCGGTGGTCATGGTATGCAGATTTTTGATCTCACACAATTGGATGATGTGGTCGGTCCACCCCTAGAATTTTCAGAAACGGCTCATTATCCGTTTTTTGGAAACGCTCACAATATTGCCATTAATGAAGAAAGTGGTTATGCTTATGCCGTGGGTAGCAATACTTTTTCAGGAGGATTACATTTCATCGATATTGAGAACCCACAGTTTCCTGTTGCAGCTGGAGGTTTCGAATCCGATGGATATACACACGACGTTCAGGTTGTAAATTACAATGGTTTTGACGCTAATTATATCGGACAGGAAATAGCCTTTGCTTCCAATGAGAATACACTGACGATAGTGGATGTTACTGATAAATCGGATCCTTTTATGATTTCCCGAACTGAATACGACAGTAGTGCCTACGCGCATCAGGGCTGGCTTACGGAAGATCACCGGTATTTTTTAATGAACGACGAACTCGATGAGGGAACCTGGTTCAATAATACACGAACGTATGTCTGGGATTTGCTGAATCTCGAAGAACCTGTACTGATTGGATATTACGAAAGTGACATAGCATCCATTGATCATAATCTATACGTCAAAGGAAATTATTGCTATCAGGCCAACTATACGGGAGGATTGCGCGTATTGCATCTCAACGATTTGGCCACTTTGGATATCGAGGAAGTAGCTTATTTTGATGTCATTCCTGAGTCAAATAATGTACAATTCATAGGCTCGTGGAATGTTTACCCGTTTTTTCCGAGCGGGACAATTATTCTAAGCAGCATGTATCAAGGATTTCATGTGTTGCAACCTGATTTTGATCCATTGACCAGTGTCGAATCAGCTCCCATTTCTAAAATGTATTGTTATCCGAATCCGGCTTCTGACCGAATTCAGATTGAATCCGTCCCGGCATATACAGAAACTCTGGATATTTTTGACAGCATCGGAAAATTGGTTTGGTCTGTTCAGATAATGGATAAAACCTTTGTTGAATTAGATGTCCGGCAATTACCAGCGGGTTTGTATCTTGTAAAGGCCGGAAGCGATACTTCGA
>CAZJLZ010000224.1:0-4003 GCA_964546775.1 uncultured Cryomorphaceae bacterium
ATATATACGCTGTTTTGATGTTCGTTTATACAGGAATGGCTATCTACGGTTATTTCCAGTGGAAGAAGGAATTTGATTTTCAGGAGAAAATGACCAAATCTTCCCGTGGACTTGGGTAAGCCTTTGCAAATAGTGGTCACAGGCCCGGAATGTTCTGGCAAATCCACTCTTTCGAAGGAACTGGCTGAAAAGTTGGACGAGCCCTGGGTTTCGGAATACGCTGTAGAATATCTGAATCAGCGCACCGGCGCATATCAATCTGAAGATCTTGTAGCCATTGCGTACGGCCAACTGAAACAGATTCATTCTGCAGTTCCGATGGCACGCAGATACCTTATTATCGATACCGGAATTGAAGTCATCGATCTCTGGCACCGCGATAAAATTGGTCCGCTCCCAGAGGAGCTGGCAACGCTACGACAGCGATGGCAACCCGATATGTATTTGCTGTGCAAACCAGATATTCCTTACGAGCCCCATCCGCTGAGAGAAGATGAACACCGACGCGACGAATTGTTCGGAAAATATCAGGAAATGCTGCAAAACGAATGTTTGGTTATCGTTTCGGGTAATATGGAACAGCGCATTGCTTTGGCGATTGACGCGATAAGGACATTGTGAGGCAGACTACTGGTTATTTCTTTTGGCGGTTGAATATTAGTTGATAATTTTACCGCGTCTCACAGGGGTGCCTTATCGTCCGATCGTCGGAATGTCAGGCTGAGATTATACCCATAATACCTGATCCGGATAATGCCGGCGAAGGGAGGAGGTTTTAAATCATATTTTTTCTTTGCGGGAAAGAGCCCCTGGTTTCTGCAATTGTCATTAAAACAATTGTGTGATGAAAACAGTGTTGCTTTTTTATTTCATTTTGCTGGCCTCAATAACCGGATGGTCGCAGAGTCGGATCACCGGAACGGTATACAACCAGAATCAGGAGCCGCTTGCCGGTGCCGCGATAGTTGTTAAAGATACCTACAAGGGAACATTTTCGGACGCCAACGGAAAATATGAGTTGCGAAACCTGCAGCGGGGATTGATTTACCTAAAAGTAAGTTATCTAGGGTATGAGACGTTCCTCGATTCTGTTAAAATTGTCTCCGGTGAAGATGCTCAGCTCGATTTCGTACTTGCTCAATCGTCTTTTGTTTCGGACGAAGTAGTGATTTCAGCTACGCGCGCCGGAGAGCTAACGCCCACCACGTACACAAATCTGGGCGGGCAGGCAATTGAAGAAGCCAACTTCGGTCAGGATCTGCCTTATTTGCTTCAGTTTACGCCCTCGACGGTGGTAACTTCCGACGCAGGAGCCGGAATCGGATACTCCGGCGTCCGGATCCGGGGAAGCGACCAAACGCGGATCAACACCACCGTCAACGGAATTCCCTTAAACGACCCTGAATCTCATGGCGTTTTCTGGGTAAATATGCCCGATTTTGCTTCGTCGGCAGAGCATATCCAGATTCAGCGCGGAGTTGGAACATCGACTAACGGCGCAGCGGCTTTTGGTGCCAGTATGAATATTCAGACAAATATGCTCAACGAAAAAGCCTACGCCGAACTAGACAATTCTTTCGGGTCGTTCAACACATTTCGTAATACTGTAAAGGCAGGAACAGGTCTCATCGATAATCAATTCAGTGTCGATGCCCGGCTCTCCCGGCTCACTTCGGACGGATACATCGACCGTGCCTCCTCCGATTTGCAGGCGTACTATCTGGCAGGAGCCTGGCATGGAGAAAATTCCTTGCTGCGCTTGAATGTCTTCGGTGGTCACGAAACCACTTATCAGGCCTGGAATGGGATTTCGCAAGATCAGCTGAAAGAAGACCGGACCTTTAACAGCGCAGGAATGTATCAAGAGGACAACGGAATCATTCGTTTTTATGACCGCGAAGTGGACAACTATGATCAACACCATTACCACTTGCATTTCACACATCGTTTCAGTAATCGGCTCAATCTGAATATTTCCGGGCACTATACCCGCGGATATGGATATTACGAGCAATTTCGGGAGGATGAAGATTTTGATACGTATCAATTAGACACCCTTTTTCATGGAGGTCAATACATTAATACTTCCGGATTGGATAGCATCGTAGTCGATGGAAATACAATTAATACCACCGGTATTGACCAACTGTTTGTGGGAGCAGATACGATCACAACCACCGACCTCATTCGCCGTCGCTGGCTCGATAATCATTTTTATGGAGGGATATTTTCAGTTAATTACAACAACGAAAAGGGTTTTAAATTGACGATTGGAGGAGCCATGAATCAATACGTCGGGGATCATTATGGCGAGATTATTTGGGCGGAATACGCGTCACAAAGCCAGATCAGGGACCGGTATTATGAGAATACGGCGATTAAAACCGAAGCCAGTGCCTATACCAAAGCAACGTATCAGCTCGGACCTGCCTCTGTTTTTGGCGATATGCAGTACCGTACGGTTTCTTACACTTTCGAAGGGTTGAATGTGGTGAACGAAGAAACCATTGTTACAGATCAGACAGTAGACTTTCATTTTTTCAATCCAAAAGCGGGAGTGATGTTCGACCTCAATGATCGGAATAATCTGTATGCCTCGTTTGCCGTTGCGCACCGCGAACCGGTACGCGACGATTTCACCGAAAGTTCACCCCTAAGTCGTCCCGTACCCGAGCAACTACGAAACCTGGAATTGGGATATCGACACAAGGGAAAACGATTGTTTCTGAATGCCAATTATTATCTGATGGACTATAAGGATCAACTGGTGTTAACAGGTGAAATCAATGATGTGGGGGCTTATACGCGCGTCAATATTCCGAAAAGTTATCGTACCGGAATTGAAATTGAAGGAGGTTACAGAATTTTTAACCGGTTGCACGTGGCGGCCAACGCAACCTTGAGCCAGAATAAAATCGTACAATTCACCGAATACATCGACGACTATGATACCTGGGAGCAAGTGGCGGTTACGCACTCCAATACCGACATAGCTTTTTCACCTTCCATTATTGCCGGAGGACAAATTTTGTGGGAGCCCATCAACAATTTGCTGCTTAATCTGATGCCTAAATATGTCGGAGAGCAGTTTCTGGACAATACCTCCAGCCGTGACAAAATGCTGAACGCCTACTTCCTCACCAATTTAAGTGCACGTTATACCATTGAAGATGTTGTGTTCCGTGAAATTACCGTGGGAGTTCTGGTTTACAATCTCTTTGATCAACTATACGAAAGCAATGGATACACGTTTAGTGGTTTTTCGGGAGGTGAGCTGTATCACTACAATTATTATTATCCGCAGGCGGGCAGAAATTTCCTGGTGAGTCTAACGCTGAAGATATAGTGGAACTACTGGACTTCCTGCAGGCTTTGCAGGCATTTTTCGAAAGCTTCTACAGGATTTTCTGAACCCCAGATATATCCAAGAACTGCGGCGCCGCGAAACCCAAGATCTGCTACCTGTTGAAAATTTCGGGGCTCTACACCACCCAAGGCATATACGGGAAGTTGGCTTTTTTCAAGCGTCGATGTCAGTCCACGCTGGTTGAATCCGCCGGAAAGGCTGTTGATCGAAATGCTGTCGAATATGGGGCTCAGAAATACATAATTATAAGGTGTTCGTTTCACCTCGAGGTCACCCAGTTTCCTGCAACTTCGTGTGAGTATGAGCTTTGGGTTACGCATGCGGTACCACATTAACTTAAAGCGCAGGTTCGCTATTTTTTTACGATGTTTTTTGGCGATATGAATCCCTCCGAGTTTGTATTTCCACGCCAATGTGTGATTGGAATGAATAATAATTCTGCTCCTGAATTTTTTGGGAATCTGTTCCAGAAATTCGTTGATGTACTTTCTGGAGGTACCCGGTTTTCGTAAGTGGAATCGCTGTAAGCCAGCTTCAAACATTCTGATGACGTCTCCGATTTCCCCGTCTCTTTTTGCCGGGCTGGATAAAACAACTAAATCCATAGATTATAAACTGTCTTTTACAGCCATGGCC
>CAZJLZ010000225.1:0-4922 GCA_964546775.1 uncultured Cryomorphaceae bacterium
CAACGCGGCCTACAGCACACAGGTTTCGCCGGGTGGCGACTATACCTGGACGGCAACCAACGGCAACCTCACCTCAGGACAGGGAACCGCAAACATCATCGTAGATTGGGATGCCGATGGGCCGTATTCGGTTCACCTGGAAAAATGCCTCGGCGATGTGTGCGAAGAGGATGAACTCGCTGTGACAATTTTCCCGACCTACGAAATGGATGACGAACTCACGATATGTTTTGGTGAAGAGGTGATGCTCGGCGGAGCTATGCAGAGCGAATCCGGCATCTACACCGATGTGTATGAAAGCGTGGCGGGATGTGATTCCATTGTAAACACCACGCTCACTGTGCTCGATGAGATCGAGTTGAACATTGAAGCGACGGCCACTGAAGTGTGCGCAGAAGAAAGCGTTACGCTGACCGCCTCAGGTGCGGGTTTCATTTCGTGGAGCGACGGGGTGAACAACGGTGAGGCTTTTGTTCCAACGGAAACCGCCAGCTACACGGTAACCGGAACCACGGGCGATTGCTCGGCCACAGCCTCTATCACTATCGAAGTGACGCCCAACCCGGAGGTGAGTATTGAAGCTTCGGCGATGACAGTTTGCGACGGAGAGGAGGTGACATTGACCGCCTCGGGAGCCGACCAGCTCGAATGGAACGCCGGTATTGAAAACGGACAGTCATTTGTGCCTGAAGAAACCGCTACCTACACCGCAACGGGCACGACGAACGGTTGCAGCGACGAAGCATCTGTCACCATTACCGTCAACCCCAATCCGGTGTTGAGCGTGGAAGTTTCTGAAGCGGAAATTTGTGCCGGCGACGAAGTCACGCTTACCGCATCGGGAGCCGATCAGTTTTTGTGGAGTGACGGCGTTCAAAACGGCGAGCCATTTTCACCAGACGAAACACAGAGCTACAGCGTGACAGGAACAACCAATGGATGTTCTTCGGAAGCTACGGTCGATGTAATTGTTAATCCTCTACCCGATGTAACAATTTCCGGTGATTTGCCACAGTTGGTCTGCGTTTACAACGCTCCTATTGAATTGATCTACGGCTCACCGGCTGGCGGTACGTGGTCAGGACCGGGTGTTACAGACGGCCAGTTTAACCCTGAATCCGCGGGAGTGGGAACCCATGCGCTCACCTATTCCTACACCGATGAAAACGACTGTTCGGCTGAGGCGCAGTTTATGCTCGAGGTGGATGTGTGTACTTCTGTTAACGACCGCGAAAATGAGGCGAGTATTGAGCTCTACCCCAACCCTGCATCAGACATCTGCTGGGTAGAGATTAGTGGCATGCATTCAGGTATCGATCGCATTGCGCTGCACGACGCGATGGGTCGTTTAATCAAAATGTTGCCACTTTCTGAAAGTGATGGGAAACAGTTTCCGGTAGACGTCAGCGGACTGGCACCGGGTACATACGTAGTGAACGTAGTTAGTGGTGACCTACAGTTTCATCGGCGGTTGGTGATTGCCCGCTGATGTGTAAAGTGTAATCTCTTGAAAAGTTCGCAGAACAATTCATCGGATTTTGAAACTGTTGTTACCTTGTAAACCTGTTGTTGCGGGAGCGCATTGTCGCTCCCGCAATTTTCAGCCCCGCAAAACCCAATTATGCACAAGACTTTAATCCAACTATTCACCCCCATCTTTGTGGCTGTATCGACTGTTGTTTCGTTACAATCTATTGGGCAAAACCTCCCGCCCGACCTAGACAGCCTGAAACAGGTGGCGCGACAAGGCGACAGTCCGTTGGAACGCGCTCGTTCATTTAATTTCCTATCGCAGGTTTTTAGTACGGCTTCGCTGGACAGTTCGTTGGTATTTAGCGAAGAGGCCCTGAAACTGGTGCACCGCCACCAACTTGACACGTTGCGCACCGATGTGTACAACACACTGGCCATCATCTACATCAAACGCGGCCAGCTCGACGAGGGCATGACCTATCTCGACTCGGTGATTGTGGTGGGTGAAGCGCAGAAAAACGCATCCGCCCAGCTTTCGGCCAACATTAATCTTGCATCGCTGTACTATCAACTCGGCGAATACGAGCCTGCCTTATCGCACAACCTGAAAGCGCTGAAAATTGCCGAGCAGGAAAATGATACACTAGGAATGGCCTCGACACACCTCAATATTTGTGGGATCCATTTCATCCGTAAAGAATACGAACAAAGTCGGAAAAGTGCGTTGCAATCCCTGTCGTTGTATCGGGCAAAAAACCGTCCATACAGAATAGCGCAAGCCTTGTTAAACCTCGGAGCAGTCCACGTCGAACTCGATGAACATAGCAAGGTCAAGCAATATGCCGAAGAAGCGCTTTCAATCGCCACAGAAATCGGAGATCCGGAAACACAAGGAGATGCGCTTCGGCTGTTGGCTACTCATGCCAAAGAGGTCGGCATGTACCTGGATGCATTGACATACATCAGCCAATCGCTGATGCTGCTGGAAAAGGTAGGAAACCCGCTTAAAGTTACACAAGGGATGCTCATTCGCGCAGAAGCACTGCAACACCTTGAGCGACTGGATGAGGCACAAGAAGCATTTGAAAGCAGTCTCGCTATGGCAAGCCAATTAGATGCCCGTCATTTGAAGCGCGACGCGATGAAGGGCTTGATGAATATCAGCGCAGCGAAAGGAAACTTCGCAGACGCCTGGAACTACAGCCAGCGCTACATCGCATTGAAGGATTCTCTGATCAACGAAGAAAACCTGCGCCAAATCAACACGCTGAGCCAACAATATGAATCGGAAAAACAAGCCGCAGAAATTGCCCGCCTTGAAACGGAGAATGAATTACAGAGCGCCCAGATCAGGCAAAAAGAAGCCGAAGTCTGGTTTCAGAATCTGCTCGTAATCTCATTGGCATTGGTGCTCATTTTGGTGCTGCTCACGTGGTACTTTGTGCGCCGGCAAAACCAATTGAAACAGCGACAAAAATCCGCCGAACTGGAACATCGCGCTCTGCGAAACCAGATGAACCCGCATTTTATTTTCAACTGTCTCAACAGTCTGCAGCGATTATACGTGGAAGGCAAACGAGCAGAAGCCAACGACTACATGGGTGATTTTGCCGATTTACTCCGAAAAATTCTGGAAAACAGCAACAAACCGTCTATAAGTTTACACGAAGAGCTTGCCACTCTGCAACTCTACCTCGAGCTCGAAAAAGTGCGCTGTCCGAATGAAATTTCGTATGAAATTTCGGTGGACGAAAGCATCGACCCGCACCAATTAAAAGTTCCGCCGCTTATTATGCAGCCTTTTGTAGAAAATGCTATTTGGCACGGCATACTACCGAACAACAAGCCCGGTAATATTCGAATGGATATTGCGCCGGGCAAGGGCGGATACCGGATTTTAATAGAGGACAACGGAATTGGCTATCAAACCGAACGCAAAAACACCCGCGAATCTCATGGCATTCGAATTACAACCCAGCGGATAGGCAGCAAGGTGTCAATAGAACCGTTGAAGAGTGGCGGTACTCGAGTACAGTTCACCATAAGTTCTGCGGCATGATAAGGGCGGTTATTGTAGACGACGAAAACGATGCGCGGTTTCTCTTGCGCAATATAATTGAAGAGCATTTCGCAGATAGGTTAAAAATAGTTGACGAAGCCGGCAATATTTCCGACGCTGTGACTGCAATCACGACACAACAACCCGATGTGGTGTTTCTGGACATTCAGTTCCGCGAAGGAACCGGTTTCGACCTTCTAAAGAAGCTGGAAAACAAGAATTTTGAAGTAATCTTTGTTACCGCATATAACCAATACGCATTAAGAGCTTTTGAATTCAGTGCGTTGGGCTACCTTATGAAACCGATCAAAATCCGCGACATGAAAAAAGTAGTGGAATTGCTCACTGAACGAATCACACTGCTGAAAGCCAGCTCAGAAAAACGCCTGAAAATTCTGGCTGATAGCTTTAATGACGACCGGCAGATTAAAAAACTGGTCATTTCTCATCTCGAAGGATTTGATGTCGTTCCATTGAATGATATTGTATGGCTGGAGGGCGATGCCAATTATTCCCACATTCACCTGCATGGTGAAAAACGCATAACGGCTTCGAGGTCGTTGGGTGTGTACGAGGAATTGCTGTTGGACTTTGGGTTCTTTCGAATTCACCAGAGCACAATCATAAACCTAAGTCACGTGCGCGCATTCCACCGCGAAGGAGGTGGCTACATCGAACTAGCCGACGGTCATCAGGCCAAGCTCAGCCGGCACCGTAAAACGGATTTTATGAAGCGATTTCTTGGTTGAGAAGTGGCATCTCAGAAACTCCGCTCCAGCATCATTTTCGGTTCATTCATCAGGTCCATATAGCGGAGCAAAACGCGGTTGTTTTCGAAAATGAGTTGGGTGATACTGACTGTTTTTACGAGGTCTTCATAATTCATTCGGAATCCGACTCCCCGTGGGTCATAGCGATCGCGTTGGTGCATATCAAAAAGATGCTGCGGATAAATTGCGCGGCTGCGTTCGACAAAATTCATAAACGCCTCTTCGCGTGCTTCGGACTCCGAAGGTTCATACAATTTTGCAGATGACCAGATTCCAATATTTGCAGCTGAAGGCACAGAATGATATACCTTTTCCCCATCCCATCGGATTTCTTCCCATTTGCCTTTCTGAAAAGATAGCAATGTAAATGGCTCGATACCGGAGAAATCATAATTGTCTTTCATTATGACCAGAGTGTCAAATTGAAAGGCTTCCATAATCACCACTCCGCGACTCTTTCTATAGGGCGGTTTGGATTCGTGGGCTTCAAACGCTCCGTTAAGCAACACCAGCAACCGGTGATTGATGATGTCGAGCACGAGGTTCGATCCTCCGGAAACAGGTTCCGGAGCTAGCCAATAGCGTCGGCCATCTTCTTCATAAATCACCGGGTCGGATGC
>CAZJLZ010000226.1:0-3239 GCA_964546775.1 uncultured Cryomorphaceae bacterium
AATTGTCGATAAACTGAGCCACGTGCGGGAAAGTTGGTTGCGTCCGATCGACCCGCAGTTTGCTGCCATTTACGCCGCCAAAAAAACCGAGTCGATCCAGGTCCAAGAAATTAACGCCAACCTTGCGACCAACAACGCGCGACAGATTTTCCGCAGTGTTCCGGGACTGAATATCTGGGAGAGCGATGGTGCCGGACTGCAACTGGGAATCGGTGGAAGAGGCCTGAGTCCCAACCGTACGGCCAATTTCAACACGCGGCAAAACGGCTACGATATCAGCGCCGACGCACTCGGTTATCCCGAAAGTTATTATACACCTCCGGCAGAAGCGCTCGAAAGAATTCAGATCGTTCGGGGAGCCGCTTCGTTGCAATACGGAACGCAGTTCGGCGGAATGGTCAATTTCGTCATGAAAGAGGGCGGCGAGAAACCCATCGGAGTCGTGAGTCGCCAGACAGTGGGATCGTGGGGTTTGTTCAACTCTTTCAACAGCATCGGTGGTACCAAAGGCAAATTCAATTACTACGGGTTTTTCCAGTACAAAAGGGGAGAGGGCTGGCGACCCAATACCAGCTTCGATTCCAAAACCGGATACCTGGCGTTGGGTTACGATTTCAACGACTATCTCAACATCAAGCTCGAGTACACCCACATGCGCTACGAGGCGCAGCAACCCGGCGGTTTGACCGACGCGTTGTTTGAAGAAGATCCGCGGCAATCCATCCGTGACCGGAACTGGTTCCGCGTAAACTGGAACCTGATGGCGGCCACGATCCGGTACGACCTGTCGCACAACGCCCACTTGAACATTCGCGGATTCGGGTTGATGGCCAGCCGACAGGCACTGGGTTTCCTTGGGCAGATCAACCGCACCGATCCGGGAGGCCCGCGCGACCTGATTCGCGGGGAATTCGAAAACTTCGGCGCCGAAGCACGGTTCATCAAGCGCTATTCGCTCGTCAATTCCCTGCCGTCGACTTTGCTCGTGGGCGGACGCTATTACGAGGGACACTCCCACGCGATGCAGGGTTTGGCCAGCGACGGAGACGGACCGGATTTTAATTTCCGCCGCCAGGACGATCTCGAAGGTTCGGATTACAGCTTCCCGAGCCGCAACGTGGCGCTGTTTGCCGAGAATATGTTCCTGCTTTCAGAGCGGCTGAACATCACGCCGGGCGTGCGGTTCGAATACATCAGCACCCATGCGAAGGGTTCGTACAAAAACCGCAATCTGCATCCGCTTACGGGAGAGGTGCTTTTCGAAGAGACGATCCGCGAGGAGAAAAGCAACGACAGAACGTTGATGCTGCTCGGTTTAGGAGCCGGTTACAAGGTGTCGAAGGACATTGAGGTTTACGCGAATATCTCGCAGAATTACCGCTCGATTAATTTCACGGATATGCAGATCACCAATCCGAATTTCCGGATTGATCCGAATATCCGGGATGAGCGCGGCTACAATGCAGATCTGGGCGTTCGCGGTTCTTTAAAGGACGTGCTGGTTTTTGATGTCAGCGCTTTTTACCTGCGGTACAACGACCGGATCGGGCTGGTGCAACGGCTAGACAGCGCGCTGTACAACGTGTACCGCCTGCGCACCAATGTGGCTGACTCGCGCACCGTGGGCATTGAATCCTATGCTGAGCTCGACCTTGTCAGGCTGCTGGGCGATTCTTCGAAATTTGAATTTTCTGTATTCTCCAACCTTGCGCTCATCGACGCGCGGTACATCAGCTCAAAAGAACCAGCCATCGACAACCGGCTCGTGGAACTGGTTCCCGAAACCACTTTCAAGGCTGGAGCCAATGCGGCATTCGGTCGTTTTGGATTGGGATTCCAGTACACCTATCTCAGCGAACAATTCACCGATGCCACCAACGCCGAATTTACCACCAACGCCGTAAACGGAATCATCCCGGCCTATTACGTAATGGATGTTTCGGCTTCCTTCAACTACAAAATGTTCCGGCTGGAAGCGGGCTGCAACAACCTCACGAACAACTATTATTTCACCCGCCGCGCTGCGGGCTATCCCGGACCGGGGATTATCCCGGCGGATGGGCGGAGTTTTTATGTGACGTTGGGGGTGAGGTTGTAGGTGAGGCCGGGAGGCCTCGACAACTTCGTCGTAGCGGGACGCTACGCTGAGCGGGGGTACAAAACAGGCACGGACGCCTTGTAATTTGCAGTATAGCGGGACGCTACGCTTAGCGTGGTAATGTTGTAATTTGTTATTATTACTCATGAGAACATGTTAAGCATTGATTTTCATAGTTTTCATTACTAATTACATTCCCTTTACATTCTTCAGATTCACAATCTTTTCGTTCTACAGTATATTCTTTATTACAAATTAAACACTTAACCTTTGTTGATTCAGGTTTATTTGGAGTCAAGAAAGTCCATTTCGGGCTAGGGATTAAATCAACTTCTTTATTTAGCCAATATGTACATTCCGGGCAAAAATATCGTCTTGATTTTATGTTAAAGGGCAAGTACTTATTAAATTCTCCTTTGGTAAGTGTTGATTCTACAAAATTCAATATTTGATAAAAATACGCTCCTTCAATATCCCAATCCCAGTATCCAAACGTAGGATGAGACACAAACATTTCTCTAAATAGTTCTATCCATTTATCTTTTGCATAAAATTTCGATAAAAAGAATAATATTTCTTCGACAATAGATTTGTATTTCAAACCCTTAATCCCTGTACTATGTACTAGTTTATTCCTTTTTAAACGTAGATCTTCGAATTTTGAAACAAAATCTTCCAACTCAAAATTACTATTAACAATTGCGCAAAAAACATTCAAAAGATTTTCACCTGAAATGGTAATCAATTCATCGAAGTTCTTGTCTTTTTGCGCTGGCAAAGTGGGCCAATCAGATTTATTATTTTCAATAAGTAAAAGTGCACTTTTCTGAGCAACTTTCATTTTCATTAGATACTCTAAACCTTGGTAAAACACAATAAATGATGTCCTAACCGTAATAGCATTGTGCTCCCAATAAACTTCTTCAGTTACTTCTTCACTGATTACTTCATCATCCGACAATTCAGAATAATCATTGCCGAGCTTGTATAGCATCTCAAAAGCTTTGGATATACATTCTAACCCTAATCTCTCAAACTCTTCACTTTTTGGAATGTTTTTTATCATAACTGTCTAATTATCGGATTTGGTTTTTAATGAGTAACAACGATTTGTAAGACTCCCCTAAAACAGGAGCTGTGT
>CAZJLZ010000227.1:0-6306 GCA_964546775.1 uncultured Cryomorphaceae bacterium
GATTCACCTCCATCGACCAAAACATTTTCAATCTCTCCGGAGGAGACTATTCATTCACGGTTACCGATTCTACAAACTGTAGCGTTGAAGAAACTTTTAGTTTGGAAGAACCCGATTCTATTTCCATCTCCTTATCACCCACCAATCCGCTTTGTGCGGGAGATGCCAATGGAACTATTTTAACGGAAATTACTGGCGGAACTTCCGGATACGAGTTTGACTGGAGTGGTCCGGACGGGTATTCATCATCATCGCAAAGTATTTCAGATCTGACTGAGGGTACATACGTTCTGATGGTGACCGATACCAATGGGTGTGCTGCTTCAGCCGAAGCTACGATATCTGCTCCTCAGCAAATTGGGGTGATTGCGAATGTTGTAAACGTGCTTTGTTTTGGTGACAGCACAGGTAGTATTGATCTCACAATTTTTGGTGGTATAGAAGCATATATCATCAACTGGACAGGCCCTGGTGGTTTTGTTTCATCAGATGAAAACCTCAGCGATCTAACTGCCGGAACCTACAATTTCAGTCTTGTGGATGCTAATTTCTGCACCTTCGACACTTCTTTTGTGATCAACCAGCCAGAGGTTTTGGAACTGGATGCTACTGTAGCGCACATTAGTTGTGCCGGAGAAAACGACGGATCGATTTTAATTGAGATTTCTGGAGGAGTGCCGGTTTATGAGATATTATGGTCAGGCCCCGGTGGTTTTAATGCTAATGAAGTTTTTCTTGATAGCTTATCACCCGGTGATTATCAATTGTTGTTAACAGATTCGGTTGGCTGTGTCATCGATACAGCTTTTAGCATTGCTGAACCACCCGGGCTTCTCCTGGAGGTCGACGTAATTCAGCCGGAATGCTTGCAGAACAATGGCGAACTCAGTGCGTTAGTAAGTGGAGGGACTTCACCTTATCAGTATCAATGGGAAAATGAAAATGGGGACATCATTTCTGATGAACCTGACCTTTCCGGTCTTACGGCAGGTTTGTACTTCATTTCTGTAACAGATACCAACGGATGTGCAGTTTCGGATTGGATAGCGCTTTCCGATCTTGGCGGGGAAATTCAGGCTACTATTACTGATGTTACCTGTTTCGGTGGGGCTGACGGTGCAATTGCAACAACGGTCTTAAACGCGATTGAACCGCTGGATTTTGCGTGGAGCAACCCCTCCGGATTTACGGCCGATACTCCGGACATTGCGAACCTTACTGCCGATGTTTACAATCTCATAGTTACCGATTCACTGGGATGTATATATGTCGCTTCATTCGAGGTCGATCAACCAGATAGTATTGCTGTTAATGGTGTGGTAGAAGGTATTTCGTGTTTTGGGGGAGATGGAGCTGTTTCGCTTGAAGTTTCAGGGGGAATTCCGCCTTATGAATTCAACTGGACTGGCCCCGACGGGTTCACAGCCGATACAGCCAACATCGCGGGATTATCGCCGGGAGATTATGTAGTTACTGTTACCGATTCAGTTGGGTGCTTCGTGCAAGCGACCTATGAAATTACGGAATTCGAACCACTGGCATTGGAGTTCATGACCACAGATGTCACCTGTAACGGTTTTGATGACGGAGCGATTGATCTCGTGGTCTCCGGTGGAGAATCTCCCTATGCTTTCATCTGGATCGGACCGAACGGGTTTACTTCTGATGCTTCCTCAATCAGTAGTCTGGCACCGGGTTTTTATGAAGTTCAGGTAACCGACACGAATGGCTGTGTTGAAACCAATGGCGTGATGATCACTCAACCTTCTGCAATTGAACTGGTCACCAATTCGGTCAACTCAACGTGTGGAAACAATAACGGAAGCGCAACGGTAATGGCTTCAGGAGGAACCACCAGCGGAAACGGCTATAGTTATACCTGGTTCAATTCTGATTCTTTGGTGATTGATACAACGATCAGCGTAGAGAATCTTACTCCTGGTGCATACACAATTGTTGTCGGAGATGACAACGGCTGTACAGCCACAGAAACCATTGTCATTTCTGATTCCGACGGAGAAATTACGGCTGTTATTACCCCACCTTCCTGCTCCGGTGGCGACGACGGCGCGATTGAAATCACCGTAACCGGCGGAACTGAACCTTATACTTATAGTTGGTCGGGACCAGATGGTTTTACATCGGTAAATCAGAATATATCAGGATTGTTTCCCGGAGATTATGTGGTGGAAGTTACAGACAGTGCGGGTTGTATATTTGTTGAACTCTTCGAACTGGAGATTCCTGAAACCGTTGTGCTTGATTTTGAAGTCACTCACATTCTATGCAACGGCAACGATGACGGATCGATAACCGTGAATATTTCCGGCGGTACAGATCCGTATGTTATTCAGTGGACTGGCCCCGATGGATTCATTTCTACAGATACCTTGATTCAGGATCTCGCCCCTGGCAATTATACCATCAGTGTCACCGATTCAGCGTTGTGCGTTACCACAGAAAACATTATAATTTCAGAACCACCGGCCATGGATGCCGATATTTCTATTTTCCACAACCTCTGTAGCGATGATACAGCCGGATCGCTAACCATTGTCGTTTCCGGCGGTACCGAACCTTATACTTTTCAATGGATCGGACCCAATGGATTTGAAAGTCAGGGGCAGAATCTGGGGGGACTCCTTTCCGGAATATATGAAGTGCTGGTGACTGATTCGCTCGGGTGCACAGCGCAATTTCTGGCCGAGGTCCTGAGTACTTCGGCGATTGTCGTTGATTTGAACATCATTCCGATGCAGTGTTACGGTGACAGTACCGGAAGCATCACTGCAACCATTACCGGTGGAACGGCTCCGTTTACGCTGCAATGGACCGGCCCGGATGGATTCACCTCAATCGATACGACCATTGAAAATCTGATTGCTGGAAACTATCAGCTTCTGATAGTGGATTCCAATAGTTGTTCTTTACAAATCGATACCATGATCACCCAACCGGATTCATTGTTCGCAGATGTTTCGGTGGCAATGATCAGTTGTTTTGGTGAAAACGACGGTGCTATTACGACCAATGTTTCAGGCGGCACTGCACCGTATTCGTACAATTGGACAGGTCCTGATGGATTTGTGGATACTACGGCAAACTTAACCGGATTGTCAGAAGGAGTCTATCAGCTGATCTATACGGATACTCTCGGGTGCAGCGGACTGGAAGAGATTGAGATTTCGGAACCCGAGTTGTTGGAAATTAATCTTCAGTCGTTGGTACACGCTATATGCAATACTGATAATTCGGGAGAGATAATCATTGAGATTACCGGAGGAACCACACCTTTTGATTTTGTATGGACTGGCCCCGACGGATTCATATCTGATGAACAAAGTTTGACGGATTTGTTCACCGGTGAATACAACCTGATCGTCACAGATTCCAGTGGTTGTGAGGCTACTTTTACAGCCGAAGTCGAATACATCTTTGAAATTGGTGCTGACGCAGGACTGGATTCGGCAATTTGCGAGAATGAACAGCCCTATTTGTTGGTAGGAGCTCCATTGAATGCCGATTCCACATGGTGGACTGATGCAGACGGCAATATTCTCAGCATTTCTGACTCGCTAATCATGGTAGAATTACCCGGAGATTATACTTTCTATTATCATGTGAGCAGTGGTCTTTGCACAGATGTTGATTCAGTGGTAATCTCGATTCTTGAACTTCCGGACGTTGAAGCCGGCCCGGATGAAGTCATTGTAGAAGGCGAGGAAGTAACCCTGGGTGGAAGTCCTACCAGTCAGGTTGCCACAGATTTTCTCTGGATCCCCAATCTGACAATGAACGATTCCACTGCGGCAAATCCGGTGGTCTCTCCGGGAATAACAACCACATACGAAGTGATGGTCACGGATGAATTTGGGTGCGTCAACAACGACTTTGTGGTGGTTACCGTCCTTCCGGATATCGTCGTTCCTTCGGGCATATCACCCAATGGTGACGGATACAACGATGGCTGGGTCATAGATTACATCGAAGAATTCCCCGGCAACATAGTAGAGGTATACAACCGTTGGGGAGACTTGCTTTATCGTGCGGACGGATACGATAACGAGGAGCCGTGGGATGGCTTTTACAACGGAAAACTGTTGCCGGTTGGAACCTATTATTATGTGATAGAACTCAATGATGAGCGGTTTCCGGAACCGTTTACAGGACCACTAACCATTTTCAGATAGCGCCATGAAAAACATCCTCATACCGTTCTTTTTCCTGTTGTGCGCTACCTTGGTGAAAGCACAACAACTGCCGCAATTGTCGCAGTATTATATGAACGAATACGTGATCAATCCTGCGGTAGCGGGGCGCGACAATGTATTTGATGTCCGTACTTCCCAGCGACACCAATGGGTTGGAATAAATGATGCTCCGCGTACTTATACAATTTCTGTTCATGGGCCGCTGTTTAAGGAAACCATGGGTATCGGAGTGTATGCCTTCACCGATATTGTTGGACCAACGCGCAGAACAGGCTTTCAGGCTTCGTATGCCTATCACCTCAAACTGACCGAAACGGCTCGATTGTCCTTTTCTGCTTCGCTTGGATTGTTGCATTATGCACTGGACGGCAGTAAATTGGATTTGCGCGACGAGGGAGATCCGAGTCTGATGAATATATACCAATCGGAGTTGCTCCCCGATGCAAAATTTGCGGTTTACTTCTATACTCCTAAGTTTTATGCCGGACTCACTGTTCCCAATCTTATTCAGAACCGGCTGAATTTATACGAGAACAATTCCATTGAAAACCGTCTGGTGCCGCACTTTTTGCTGATGGCAGGTTATCGGTTCGAAATATCGGATGATTGGATGATCGAGCCATCTGTATTGTTTAAATACGTAAACCCTGCACCATTAAAATATGACTTAACATTGAGAGTTCATTTCAGAAAAATGATTTGGCTGGGAGTAAACTATCGAAGCAATGAGTCTATGGCACCCTCCATTGGATACACGCATAAAGACTACATCTTTTTTGGTTATTCGTATGACATTCTTACCAATAATCTGAAGAACTATTCAACAGGTTCGCACGAAATAATGATTGGGTTGAAGCTGAACAGGAAGGTTAAACGACCGGAACCAGACACGGCGCAATAGACAGATCAAATCAACAGGTAACCAAAGTTACATTTCCGGTATATTAAAAGCGCTAGATTTGTAGGTGAAGGAATCCTGATTAACAGTTTGTTAAAATCACATAAACCCATTGTACCATGAAGCCAATTTTATATCTATTTACCGCATTTCTGTTGATGTCGTGCACGTCTCAATCCTCTCCTGACATGGAGAATGCTAAAGTCCCGGTACAACAGGAAGAATATGAGAATATTGATTCTGATGAAATGCTGGAAAAGATGGAAAGCAAACCGGGAATTCTGCTGGATGTTCGCACACCGGATGAAACGCGGGAAGGAATTATTGAAGGAGCTACCACCATGGATTTTTATGAAGATGATTTTAAAAATCGCCTGATGAAACTTGACCGGGATCAACCGGTGTATGTTTATTGTGCCTCAGGTAAACGAAGCGGACAAACAGCGGAAATGCTTAAGGACGCCGGATTCGCCGAAGTGTACAATCTGGATGATGGAATTACCGGGTGGAAAAAATCTGGCAAACCCGTGACAAAAGAAGAATGAAGTTTACTGTAGTTTTAGCCTTTTTCCTGACGGTTGTGTTGATATGGACCTGTCAGACCGCTCAAACTGTACATCAGCCAGCCGAAAAAGAATTAATGAAGACCGGTGCAGAAATTACAAAATCGGTCGGATCGGAATTAGTGAAAACCGTGCAACAACAAATGGCTGAAGGCGGAGTTGATCAGGCGCTGGAATTTTGCCGGATACAGGCATTACCGATTACCGACTCGTTGGCAAAACAGTTTAATGTTTCCATTAAACGTACTTCAATGCGCACCAGGAACCCAAAGAATTCGCCAAACAATTCTGAACTAGATGTGCTTTCCAAAATGCAAGGTCAGAAAATTTTTGAACCGGCCATCAGTTATTCGGAAAATCAGAATCCGGTATATTATGAGCCAATTGTGTTAAAGGATTTTTGTCAAACCTGTCATGGCTTTCCGGGGAATAGCATGACGGTTGAAACCGACTCAATGATCAAAGCCCACTATCCGGATGATCGGGCAACAGGATTCTCTACCGGTGATTTGCGAGGAATGTGGGTGGTTACTTTTGATGGAGATCCCAGCGGTATGCAATAAATTTCGCGTATCTTGATAAAGGCAAACGAATCGATACAGGACAACCACTATGACATGGCCGGTTGGAGCAT
>CAZJLZ010000228.1:0-3544 GCA_964546775.1 uncultured Cryomorphaceae bacterium
ATCCAAAACGACATTGAATTTTATGTGTTCGACCTGAAAAGACTGGAGCAAGCGGTAAAGTACAGCAAGCTTCTGAACAAGCCGGCCAAAGTGCACATCGAGTTGGAAACCGGAATGAACCGCATCGGATTTGAGGCAAAAGAACTCGACAAGGTGAGCGCGATGCTGAAAAACAATTCCGACCAATTGATATTTCAGGGACTCTGTACGCATTTTGCCGGTGCCGAAAGTATCGCCAATTACGTTCGCATACAACGTCAGATCAGAAACTTCAAATCGGCTTCAAAGCACTTTTCCGACAACGATGTAGAGCCTGAAATGCGTCACACTTGTTGTTCGGCAGCCATGATGATGTTTCCCAAATCCCGGTACGATTTAGTCCGGGTAGGCATTATGCAATATGGTTTCTGGCCGAGCCCGGAGACTTTTATACAATTTGTTTCTGACCGAAAAAGCAAAGAAGATCCATTAAAAAGAGTAATTTCATGGAAAAGCAAAGTCATGGCTACCAAGGACGTAAAGTCGGGAGAATTCGTCGGCTATGGACAATCTTTTCTCGCCAGGGAGCACATGCGCACGGCAGTAGTTCCAGTTGGATACGGTGATGGTTACTCGCGCGATCTCAGCAACCTCGGCCGGGTTTTGATCGGCGGAAAACGCGTTGCTGTAGTGGGTTTGGTAAATATGAATATGCTCGTGGCAGATATCTCTCAGGTACCGGCTGTAAAGCCCGGAGACGAAGTTGTGCTGATTGGAAAACAAGGCGACATGGAACTGACTGTCAGTTCTTTCGCAGAGCTGAGTCACCAATTGAATTATGAATTGTTAACGCGTCTGCCGGAAGGCATTCCGCGTAAAATTGTGGATTAATGGCATTTATAAGATTATACAGAGATAAACTAAAACACAATTATGAATTCCTCGATAAACTGTTCAAGCAGCGAGACATTGAGTGGGGAGTAGTCACCAAACTTCTCTGCGGCAACAAATTATACATCCAGGAAGTTCTGAATCTTGGGGTTGAAGAAATTCACGATTCAAGAATCAGCAATTTGAAATTAATTAAAAAACTCAGTCCTGAAGTTCAGACCGTTTATATCAAACCTCCTGCAAAGCGCAGCATTTCCAGCATCGTTCGATATGCAGATGTAAGTTTCAACTCAGAACTCGAAACCATCCAAATGTTGGCTTTGGAAGCCAAACGTCAGGAGAAGACACACAAAGTGGTAATAATGGTTGAAATGGGTGACTTGAGAGAAGGGGTCATGGGCGATGAATTGCTCGATTTTTACGGTGCGGTTTTCGAAATGCCCAACATTTCTGTGAGTGGAATTGGTACCAACCTCAATTGCCTGCACGGTGTAATGCCTTCGCAGGACAAACTGATTCAACTCAGTTTGTACAAGCAGCTCATCGAAGCCAAGTTCAATTTAAAAATTCCTTGGGTTTCCGGCGGTACTACAGTTACTGTTCCGCTTTTGCTCAAGAACATGCGGCCAATGGCGGTCAACCATTTCAGAATTGGAGAAGCACTTTATTTTGGGATGAACCTGTTTACCAATAAAGTAATTCCCGGAATGAAAGGAGATGTTTTTCGATTGTACGCCGAAATCATCGAACTCACCGAAAAACCTATGGTACCCACAGGTGACCTCGGAGTGAATGTGGCTGGAACGGCATTTTCCGTGAGCGAGGAAAACTATGGCAAAACGCATTATCGCGCAATTGTGGATATCGGATTGCTGGACGTACAAACCGAATATCTGATTCCCGAAGACAAGAAAATCACGATTGCCGAAGCTAGTTCCGATATGTTGGTGCTTGACCTCGGAAACAGTAGCAAAAACTACAAAGTCGGCGACCTCGTTTCATTTAGGTTGAAGTATATGGGCGCGTTGCGATTAATGAATTCAGATTACATCGAAAAACAAGTTCAGTAATCTGCTGTTCACTATCCTGATAATCAACTCCCCAACTATCCGATTGAAAACCGTTCGCACACACGTTGGTATTTCGTAGTTTTTACTTCTCAAAATCATGTAACCCAAGCACCCACTTAGCAGTACAACCCAGTGTTTGTACCATTTTGGTATTGTTATTAAAAATAACCGACTGCTGAACAAGTGCCGATCTTAACCACAACCAAATATCCACCGGGAGAAAATTCATCCAACACCGAATCAGCAGAGACTGGTTGGGCTTTCCGTTGGATAAGAAGATCATTGTGGGCTTTGATCATAATGCTTTCTTTTAGCTTCTCCAATGTTTCGGCGCAGGAACTCTTTTCGGTATCCGGAACAATCTTTAGTCCCGAGGATCAGCAACCCTTACCGGGCGCAACTGCTATGGTTCTTTCCGTTGCAGATTCTTCTATGATTTCAGGAACGACTACCGATCCTGAAGGTTATTTCGCGGTCAAAGATCTCGCTTCTGACGATTACATTCTAAAAGTAACCTATGTCGGGCACAGCAATATGTACAAAACCTTCAGTGTTGAAGGGCGTTCGTTGGGTATGGGGATGATGTTGTTAAAGGCTTCCTCTACCCAATTGCAGGCTGTAGACATCGTCGCTAAACGCGCACACCTCAAACAAGTCGGAGATACAACGGTCTATTTTGCTGAAGCCGTTAATGTAGGTTACGGCGCAACCGCTGGTCAACTCATCAATAAAATGCCAGGAATACACGCTCGCAATGGAAAACTTCAGGCTCAGGGAGAGGACATCCTCGAAATCATGGTGGATGGTAAGCGGTTTTTTGAAGGCGATTTGGAAACAGCGTTGAAAATGCTGCCGGCAGAAAGTGTTCAAAACGTAGAGGTATACAATTACCTGAACGAACGCTCAAGGCTCACTGGTATAGACGAAGGAAGCAGTGGAAAAGCAATCAACATCGTAACAAAAGAAGAATTCAGAAAGAGTGCTTTCGGCCGGGGTTATGTTGGGGCAGGCCCGGATGGAGAATACCAGGGGGGAGGAAACCTCAATTTGATGGATGATGACCAACGACTTAGCTTGTTGTTTCAAACCAACAACATCAATCAACAAAATTTTGCCCAGGAAGATGTATCCGAAATTTCGGGTGCTGCAATGAGCGAACAGCCCGGAATTTCAAAAGTACAAGCAGGTGGAATGGATTTTTCTAGTTCACTGGGAGAAAATACAGAAGTGTCCGGAACATACTTATTCAATTCCAATCAAAATCAAAGTGAGTCGGAACTGGTACGGGAATACGTAGCTAACATCATGGGAGATATTCGATATTTTGAGTATGGAGTTGAGCATTCAACCGGAAATAATCACGATGTAAATCTGCGGCTTCAGCACAATTTGAACAACAACTATGTGACATTTCAGCCCAGTCTGCACATTAATAAACATCAATCCAACAGGTTTCTAACCTCGGAGATGTTCGATAACGACACCCTGCTGTCGGAATCTGTTTCATCGCTAGATGCGCTGGGCAATGGATTGAACTTTTCGGCTCCAGTCAATTTTTCGCACAGGTTTAAAAAGCGTGGACGTACGCTGTCTGCGGATATAAA
>CAZJLZ010000229.1:0-3280 GCA_964546775.1 uncultured Cryomorphaceae bacterium
GCAAGTACATTAACCGGAAATTCGAGCCACTGATATGTAATATGACCTTCTCCTACTGCATTTAGATACTGAGAAAGAGGAACCTCTCCGGTTTCGGTATCGGCTATAAATCCTTCCAAATCGTCCGCACGAATGGTCAAATTGAACAATTCACCAGGTACCGATGAAGAACTCAACCCCACACCCAGACAGTGAATTACCTCATCCGATTCCATGAAATACATATTTCCAATAATGTAATCGTTGTCAAAGTTTGTGAATTCACCAGTACGGGCATATCGGTCACGGGCATATTCAGCTTCAGAGATACGGAAACTGGTGTCATCAGCAACGTTGTCATCGGGATTAGCGTCTTCTGCATCGGAAATTAAATTGAACGACACGGTATATTCTCCTACTTCTGCAGGAGGGGTATAACCCGGAACTGTAATCAACTTTTCTTCACCGGGGGCCAAAGTGTCTCCTGCACTATAAAGGGTATCGATATCAACGCCGCCTTCATCAGCAATGATGACTTGTAATTGAACATCGGTTTGTTCCATACCTCCGAAATTGGTAACGCGTGCGTTGAAATTCAACGGACGCAATTGAGAAATCGGGTAGATGGAGTACGGCAGATCACGGTAGTCAGGAGAGTTAACCACATCAAAAGATGAATAGGTTGCGTCGGCCATTCCCAGATCGTAGTCTTCCGGTACAAAAAGAGAGATGTCATCAATTGCCCAGAAGTAGTGTGAAGATGCCTCGGTAGCATTCCATGTGAATTTCAACGTTACATCGCTTTCATCAGCGGCAACACCAGAGATATTAATCTGGTGAACCTGATTTGTATTGTAGTTGTTTCCCTGAGTGTTGGCAGTTACTTCATAATCCGTCCAGTTTGTTCCACCGTCATTTGACACAGATAGCAGCAATGACAAAGTCTGACAGCAGTATCGGAAACGATGATGGAAACTAACAGAAACTGCCGATACACCAGAAAGGTCAATGGATGGTGAAATCAATTCACCGGTCAGAGGATCTTGCGTGATCGTCGGCCCGGATGGATCCACACAGTTTACAGAATCGGAGTTAAACAACATAAATCCGTTGTCTACCGTTGTAAAATTGAGAGCCCCCTGGGCACCAGTATTATAACACCCGGTCCAGATGGTGGTGGTGTAATCCCAAACGTCGGCATTGGTACCGGCTACTGTCCAGTCTCCGTTGGCACTATTAAAACCATTGGCAAAATCTTCATACCATAAATCACCTCCACCACGATTAGCGTCTGGTGTCGGATTCGTCCGCGGAGCTTCCAGTACCATAGGTTGGATGGGCTGTGCCGGGATTTGTTGCAATACATCCTGGGCGTTGACCACCCCAAGAGTTCCAATTGCTAGAATAGTTAAGTAAATTTTTTTCATCTTACTGTTTTTAAATTAATAAAGTGGTTGCGCAAATAAAACAAAGAATTCGTAACAATGGAATTTTTCGTTCCATCTTTCCAAAGTTAATACATTTTCGATATTATAACAGCGTTCTGGTGTTTAGATTCTACATCAGAGGTTGGAAAAGAATACTATTTAAGCAGATTAATGTTTGATTCTGTACAAAGGAATCCACCCGGCATAAAACCCCACGTTTCAAATGCCTTATTCAACAACAGACATTCTTTTTGATTGCTTTTGTGTGCTGGTAAGTAAAGAATAGAGATAGATTCCCGCAGACATGTGTTTTGTATCAATAATCCGGGAATGTTTTCCGGGAGGTAAATCCCCATATTTTTCAGAGAACACCTGTCTTCCCTGAAGGTCATATATTTCGAAAGAAACATTCTTTTCTTTCTGTTGAATGTCAAATACTACAACTGTGTAGTCCGTAGCCGGGTTGGGTACGTTTTGTCCAAGCGTAATTCCATTCAGGGAAACACTTTCTGCAAGGCTTACGGTTTCAGCGAATAGCGGTCGGATCATCGGTACCGATCCGTAATAACAGGGATTGCATTCCTGCCCGTTGGATGCAATGTCAGCCCAGACGTAACACGTAAAATCAGGACAGTTTCCACTCAGGCTGATATTCGCAACTTCGTCTCCCCCAAAAAAGCTGAACGCCGGAAATATTGATTCACCCGCAAGTGCTTCGTATGGAGTTTCCAGAGCCAGTTCTACAAAATTTTCCTCGCCATTTTCATTCAGGAAATCTTCATCAACCGGAACAAAATCCGTTTCCGTTATGAAATTAAAATCTGCATCGAGCAATTGGCCGTTGTATATTGTGCCGGGGTCAGATCCGGCATCCAGTGCGAATGCGATTCCATAAACGGTTGCATCTTCTGTCAGCGTAAAACCCAGTCCGGTGCGCAGTTCACTCACATAGTTGGTAAAACTTCCGGATCTTGACCTTTCGTCCCTCGCGAAATGATTGAGGTCAACATTGAAATATAGTGTGTCTGTATTGTCTCCGGGGTTTTCGTCTTCGGTTTCAGTAATAATGTCATATACGAGTATGTATTCACCAATTTCATTGTCGGGTGTAAACGGGATTTCAAAAATACCAGTATCACCAACCGCTATAGTTTGTGCCGGAGCTTCGAGGTTAATGGACTCGGTCGGAGTGACAATGGTGGCCGACATGACAACGTTCTGCTGTTCCAGAGCTCCGTTATTGACGGCAAACCCCTGCAAGTTGAGCGGACGAACCTGACTGACCTGGTAGATGGTATGTTTTACATTCGTATAATCTACAGCAGTGGCTGGATCAAATTGCTGATAGTTCTGATCGACCAGTTTCAAATCGGTGTCAACCGGAATTTCTACCATAATGTCATCCAGAGCCCAGAAGTAGTGTGACGCAGTAGCTGTTGTGTTCCAGGAAAATTTCAGTTGCACATTGCTCTCTCCGCCTGCTAATTGTGAAATATTAATACTTGTCAGCGCTTCTGTGTTGTACGAATTTACCGGAGTTCCGGCAGTTATGTCATAGTCGGACCAGGTTTCTCCGCCATCTGAGGATACAGAAAACAACAATTCGAAGTCGGTGTTGCAACAATACCTGAACCGGTGTTCAAAAGAAACGAGTACTGCATCGTTTAATGATAGATCTATAGATGGTGAAATCAGCGCTCCTTCGTAAACCGTTTGATCGTAAAGTGGTGGATCCTGATCCGGATCAATGCAATTGACAGCGTCAGCATGAAAAATCATAAAACCGTTGTCTTTGGTTGTGAAATTAACAGCGGCTTCACCCGAACCCGACCAACAACCCGGAGCAACGGTAGTGACGTATTCCCACACTGCAT
>CAZJLZ010000230.1:0-5118 GCA_964546775.1 uncultured Cryomorphaceae bacterium
TTTGGTGCACCTTGTGAAATAACCATCGGCAGTCCCGGATTTCAGTCTGAGTCTATTCAGGAATTCAATCTGCGAAGATCTCTATCAAGTGGTGTCATGGTAGGATTGTACCCGAATCCCAACTCAGGAAGTGACCTGCACATAAGATTGGATGGATTGGAGAAAGCGACCGAGAAGATTTCTATTTTGGTATACAGCATTCACGGAGCCAGGATGATCAGTGAAGAGTTTAAACATTCAGAAAGTGGTTTGAATCATGTGCTCCCGATCGGAAATCTATCTAAAGGTGTTTATATCGTTCAGGTGCTGGCCAACGACCAGACTATTGCGAACGAACGTTTGATCATTCAATAAGACATTAGAACTCGCTCATAAACTCCGGCCTGTCTGAAATGATGGTGCCGGGGTTTTGTCGTTTAATAGAGATGGTGATAGTATGTTTTAGATTCGCCAACCATCTATTTCGGATTGACGAATTGTGGTTGATAATGTGCTCGTTGAATGTCAAAGCACCCGGATTTATTTCTCATTTCAGCCGTCGTTTTCGTCGAATGATCATTATACTTCCAAGGTGAAATGCTTAAATTTGCGCCAAATTCTGCTTAGACATGGATATTTCATTTACCAATCCACTCGTTTACGGTGTTCCTTTGTTTTTGGCGCTGATTGCCCTCGAACTTGTGTACAGTAAGTCTACCGGCAACAAGAACTTGTACGACTGGAAAGATCTCCTTGCCAGTTCGACCATGGGATTTGGGGCTATGATTTTGGGAGTCGCACTCAAAGTAGTTTCGGCTATATTCATTTTTGGCGTGGTGTTCGAAATTTTCAATCCCGTTGTAGGACTGGATGCTGGTGGTGAAGAGATCCGACAGAATATCCTCGGTTATGCGTCTTTTGGCTTTGCATGGTATATCTGGATTATTTGCCAGTTGCTCGACGATTTTTCTTACTACTGGTTTCACCGTGCAAATCATGAAGTGAGAGTGTTTTGGGCTGCCCATATTGTCCATCATAGTTCAGACAATTTTAATCTTGGAACCGGTATTCGGAACGGTTGGTTTACAATTCTTTATAAACCGCTTTTTTATTTGTGGATTCCCGCTTTGGGTTTTCGCCCGGAAATGCTCGTGGTATGTCTGGGGATCGAAGCTTTGTGGCAGTTGCAGTTGCATACTACCTATGTACCGAAACTCGGTTTTCTCGAAAAGTTTTTAAATCTTCATACGCAGCATCAGGTGCATCATGCCCAGAATTTAAAATACCTGGACAAGAACCACGGCGGATTCCTCAATATTTTCGACCGAATATTTGGTTCGTATCAGGAACTCGAGGATGACGGAGAAGAAGAGATCCGGTACGGCGTAATACACGCTCCAAAATCGTACAACCCGCTCGTAATCCTCACCCACGAATACGCTGATATTTGGAAAGACGTGAAGAAGGCGAAGAATCCCTATCAGGTTTTCATGTACATTTTTGGCCCTCCAGGATGGAGCCCTGATGGTTCAACACTTACCGTTAAGCAGATGCAACGAAAACTTAAAGAAGAAGCACGGACTGCAGCCAATACTCCGATGACACGCGTACCTGAAAAGCCGCCCGTAGCGGAAGTAGCGACTCCCTGATTTTTTCAGGAGATTTCTGAATTTGGCACAAATCATGACCGTCGGCCATAATTCCCGAACGAGTATTACCTTCGCAACCAAGAAAAGATCGCCATGAACCAGATTTTTAAGTTGGTCTATCTTCTTACAGTTTGTTGCACCACTCTATCTTTGTCGGGGCAGGAGCAGCAACCGGAATTGCCTGCATTGCGGGTGATGGCAGGTGGAGGATATCTGATCGGAGGACAATTCTTCAGCGAAAGTTTTACGTACAATCCGGCGTTTTCCGGAGATATTGGTATATATCTGCCGTTGAACTCAACGGTAAATATTGGTGTCGGTACAGGAGCAACCTTGTTGATGCAGCAGGAAAGGTTTATTCCTTTTTACCTTTCTTTTCTCGGATTTATAAAGCCAGATCAGTCCACTACTTATATGTTGCTCAACATGGGTTCGTCGGCAGCATGGAGAAGCCGTTCCGCTGAATTCAGCGATTACAGTTTCAACGGTGGAATGATGTTTAAAGCCGGAGTAGGTCGCCGCTTTTTGATCGGTGAACGCTCGGTTTTACTTGGTATGTCGCTGCATCATCAATGGGCTACCGGAACCTATGCCAATGGTTTGGGTTTGGAGTATGCAGAGAACCTGAATTACGATTGGCTTGCTATCGAATTAAGATTTTTCTATTGATTGTGATGACTCTCAGGTATAGTAGATTGCTCATTTTCATCCCGGTGCTTATAGGTGTAGTCGTGCCGCATTATGCATTTGCCCAGTCGCTGGTTATCAATGAAGTGATGGTTGAAAATTCAGTCCATCCTGATCAATTCGGAAATTTCCCGGCGTGGATAGAGTTGTACAACCGCGGAGAGGATCCAATCCAACTCAATAACTATTATCTTACCAATGAACCGCTTGAGCCAAAGAAATGGAACTTACCGCAGTCTGAACTCTTGCCCAATAGCTCTGTACTTGTCTACGCGTCTGCCGGTAATGTTATTGCTGCGCAACCGTTTCACACCAATTTCACGATCGAAAACAATGTAAATGGCGTTTATCTGTTTTCGAAAAGTGCTATAATGACCGATGCTTCACCGACTAAATGTGTGCGTCAGAATAAATCTATCGGACGTCTTCCAGATGGTGCTGATGACTGGGAGTTTCTGAGTATAGCATCACCCGGTTCATCCAACAACATTGCATGGGCTGAAAGCAATACCTGGCCTGAAACCAATTTATCTTTTTCGCATCCCTCCGGATTTTATACCGATCCATTTGCGTTGTCGATTACGGCAGACAGTAACTTTGAAGTGTATTATACCCTCAACACGGGTGATATTCCAAACCAGCATTCAACGCTCAAAAACGGACCGATCTGGATGGGTGAACGCAAGTCGGAATCAAACAATTTTTCGACCATTCAGACGACAGCGTTGTCCGTGGATTTTAAGGCACCGGCTGTAAAAGTCAAAAAAGCGAATGTTGTGCGCGCAATTGTGTATGCAGACGGATGTCCGGTTTCGCCAGTCATAACCGGGAACTTTTTAATCGAAGATTCCGAACAGCCTTATCCGGCGGATGTGGTTTTTGTTAATACAGATTCCGATAATCTATTCGACCCATTACGAGGGATGTACGTTTTCGGTGAGAACGAGAATTACAATGAACGCGGAGATCTCTGGGAAAGGCCGGCAAATTTCGAATTCATCAACTCCGATGGTGAGGTTTACCTGAATCAAAATGGAGGCGTGCGTATTCACGGAGGGGGAACACGTCAGGGAGTCCAAAAATCCCTGCGCCTGTATGCCCGGAGCGAATATGGCAAATCGGTTTTCGACTATCCGTTTTTCGAAGATCGGAATTTTACCGAGTATAAAAGATTGCTGCTCAGAACATCCATGGGCGATTGGTCAGGAACCTTGTTTAAGGATCAGTTATGTCATTACATTGTACGTGATTTGAATGTAAGTTATCAGTCGGGGATGCCAACTGTGGTTTTTCTGAACGGAGAGTATTGGGGAATTCATGCATTGCGTGAACGGCAGGACAGGCATTACCTGGAAAGCCATTTCGATGTCGATGATGACAATCTCGACATGATTGAGTACAGCTTAATTTTTGGAGGTGCTATTATAGAAGAAGGTGATGGCGGGTTGTACGGTTCATTAATTCATTTTATTGAAGACCATGATTTGCGCGAAGATGTCCATTATGAGGAAATTGCGAGTCGTATTGACATTTCGAATTTTATAGACCAACACATCGCACAGTTGTACTTTGCCAATACCGATTTTCCAGATAACAACAACAGCCTCTGGCGATCCAGAGCTTCGGACGGAATATGGCGATGGTTGTTCTTTGACTGTGATGCATGCATGATGAAACCACATTTCAACCACGTTTTCGAGAATATTGGAGATACGGATTTCCATACCCGTAGCCCGGCATGGACTATGCAAATTTTCAGAGCATTGTTGCGCAACGAGCAATTTAAGAATCAATTCGTTTCCCGGTTCCGGACATTGTTAAATACCACTTTCAGTGCAGGTAATGTCATCGATGCGATTGATAAATTCGAAAATATGTATTCGCCACTTATAACAGACCACATCAATCGTTGGCATTATCCAGTGAACTTTAAACAATGGGAATCTCACGTCCAGTCCCTACGGTATTTTGCCATGAACAGGCCAGTTTTTATGAACGATGTTCTGGAGCGCTACTTCGGTAAGCCATTCATCATTTATCCAAATCCCGGCTCCGGTCCTTTTACGATTCTGTTTACCGGACTTGCAGAGGTGGGCGCAGTAGCACTGTACAACGGTAGCGGCGCTTTACTTGAATTGCGCGATTATTCTGAAAATCTGATGGACCAGATAGCATTCAACTCTGAACTTACTCCGGGTATTTACCTGCTTCGAGTGCAAGTCAGCGGATCCTATTACAGCCAGAAAGTGGTGGTTGGCAGTCGTTCTGAATAATATCAGGGTTGTTCTTCCGGCAGCGTTTCTTCCAGCCAATTAAAGAATTCCCGTTGCCAAACCAGTCCGTTTTGTGGGGAAAGTACCCAATGATTTTCTTCAGGGAAATAAACGAGTTTGCTTTTAATTCCTTGAACCTGGGCGGCCTGAAATGCTTCGAGTCCTTGTCCGATGGGTACGCGGTAGTCCTTACCTCCCTGCACGATCATGATCGGAGTGTCCCAGCGGTCGACAAAATTAATCGGGTTGAATTGGTCATAAGCTTTTTGTGCATCGGCGTTTTCCTTATCCCAGTATGGCCCTCCAATTTCCCAGTTCACGAAGAACAATTCTTCGGTGGTACCATACATACTTTCGAGATTGAATACCCCATCGTGAGCAATGAAAGACTTGAATCTCCCATCGTGATTTCCGGCGAGATAAAAAGCAGAGTATCCGCCAAAACTGGCGCCCATGGCTCCGAGGCGATTTTTGTCTACAAAAGGTTCTTTGATCATTGAATCAATGGCCGACAGGTAATCCTGCATCGG
>CAZJLZ010000231.1:0-3689 GCA_964546775.1 uncultured Cryomorphaceae bacterium
AACTCTTTTGATGAGATTAAATTGGCCACCAAAGTTCTGATCGAAATGCTGGACGATTGGGAAATTCCATACGGCATCAAAACATCGGGAGGTGACGGATTGCATTTGTACGTTCCGCTTCAACCGAAATACACACACCATCAGGTTCGCACGGCCGCGCACATTATCGGCAAAATGTGGTTGAAAGAATTACCAGACCTCGGTTCATTGGAACGGATGCCTAAAAAACGGGTCAATAAAATCTATCTCGATTACCTGCAAAACGGTCGTGGAAAAACCATGGCCACGCCGTTTTCGCTGCGGGTGAAAAAGGGAGCTCCGGTGTCTACACCGGTTTCGTGGCAACAGTTTCAGGAACTTTCTTCGTTGCAGGAGCTGAATATTCATACCGTACCCGAAATGGTTGAAGAAAGCGCCGCACATTGGAAGGATCTGTACCGTCGACGGATTAAACTGGAGACGCTGGTCAACAAAATCGAAAAATCAAGATGAAGGAATTGATTTATCTTTCAGACGATTCACCTGGAATCCGAAGGAAGGGCAGGGGAAAAGGATTTGAATTTTTTGATCCAAATGGAAAGAAAATTTCGGATCAGGCGGCTGTGGATCGAATTGATTCACTCGGAATTCCTCCGGCGTGGAAGTCTGTCTGGATAGCTCCCGATCCACGGGGGCACATTCAAGCGACTGGTTTGGATGTCAAGGGACGCAAACAATACATTTATCATCCGAAATGGACCGAATCCCGTAATGCAAGCAAGTTTGCGAGAATGACAGAGTTTGCAAAGGCACTACCCGAAATCCGACAACGCGTACAGAAAGACCTTCGGAAACAAGGTTGGCCGCTCGATAAAGTCACGGCATTGGTAGTAAGCATACTGGATGAAAGCTATTTACGCATTGGAAATGCAGCCTATGCGAAGGAAAATGAATCGTACGGGTTGACAACGCTTCGGAGGAAACACATGGCCTTGAATGGCTCTAAAGTTGAATTTTATTTCAGGGCAAAAAGCGGAAAAGATCAGGATGTTACCATCCGAAAACCCCGGTTGATCAGGTTGATCAAAGAATGCAGCGAATTGCCTGGTTACGAAATTTTTAAATATGTTGATGATGAAGGTAGTACGCACAAGTTGTCTTCTCAGGATGTGAATGCCTATCTGCATGAAATTGGTGGGATTGGATTTACGGCGAAGGATTTCCGAACCTGGGGCGGAACCGTGCTGGCTGTGAAAGCCTATGAACAAACCAAAGCCGAAATCGCAGCAAATCCCCGAAGGAAATTTACGACCAATCTGGTTCGTAATGTGGCGAAGAAACTTGGAAACACTGTGGCTATTTGTAGAGAATATTACATTCATCCGTGCATCATTGAGCGCGCTGAAAATGATGATCTGAATCTTGAACAAATGAGAAAATCGGCGGAGAAAAAATACAGCAAACTCGGACCGCTACTCGATATCCACGAGAAGGTAGCTTTGTTACTTGTGGAAAAGCACCTCAAGGAAAACGCTTCAAACAGAAAAGAAAAATTGCTTCAAATCTGCTGACAGAACTCAGCAAAAAATCAGGATTATGGAAAAATGGTTTTCTATCTCGATACCTACGATCATCGCCATCGCCGTTACGGCGGTTGTGATCTATATCGCGGTAATTGTTTTCACCCGAATGGCCGGGAAGCGCAGTTTCTCGACCATTTCGAGTTTTGATTTTGCGATGACTGTGGCTGTGGGATCGATCATCGCCACAACGATTTTGTCTTCAGAAGTCTCTCTGCCGGAAGGCATTGTTGGAATGGGTTCGCTGTACGTGCTCCAGGTGGTAGTGGCCAGCCTTCGCAAGAACACGTGGTTGAAAAGTCACATCGATAACTCGCCGATGCTGTTGATGAAAAACGGTGAAATTATCACCGGAAACCTGCAAAAAGCCCGATTGACGGAAGGCGATCTCCGTTCGAAGCTGCGCGAAAAAAATGTAATGCAATTGACTCATGTAAGAGCGGTGGTGTTTGAAACCACTGGTGATGTTTCGGTGCTCCACAGTTCCGATCCGAACCAACAACTGGAAGAATGGTTGATTGATGACGCAAAAAACTAGTTATGGAGTGGACTGATATTTTGACTCTTAAAATACTTTAGAATACTTTTTCCACCAGTGCAGTTCCGGCTCGTAATTCAACGGATCAAACCATTCACCCGGTTGCGGAGTTAGCAGCGGAAATGGTTGCTTTGATGTAAATTCAATAAGCCGTTGAACCGGGTCATACCACGAATGCAGTCCCAGATCAAAAGTGCCCCAATGAATGGGAATAAAAGCCCCGCCTTTGATGATCTTCCAGACTTTTATCGCTTCTTCAGGATCCATGTGAATATCCGGCCATTCTTCGAAATATGCGCCCACCGGCAAAAAAGAAAAATCAAACGGGGAGAAGCGATCGGCAAGTTCCTGGTATTGCTCAAAAAAACCCGAATCTCCGGCGAAATAGAAGCTGTTTGCGGCTGTCTCAATGACGTAGGAATTCCAGTGCGTATTGTTCCGGTTGAACAACCTTCCTGAAAAATGTCTCGCTGGAGCTGCTGTAATCTTTATTCCATCGATGATCTGGTCCTGCCACCATTCAAGTTCGATGATTTTTTTCCTGGGGACACCCCAGAATACCAATGTTTCTATCACCCCCACGGGAACTACAAAACATCTCGTCTTTTCTTTAATAGCCACAATCGTAGGGTAATCCAGGTGATCATAATGGTCGTGCGAAATCAGTACCAAATCAAGAGAAGGAAGTTGTTCAACCGGAATGGGAGACGGAAAAAAACGTTTTGGTCCAAGCCATTTTAGCGGTGAAGCACGTTTTCCTAGCATTGGGTCAGTGAGGATATACTTTTCATCCACTTTCATCAATACCGCTGCATGTCCCAGCCAATTTGCGAGCAGCGGTTGGGTCATAAAATCGTCGGTTTTTATTTCCTCGAAATGATAGCCATTCACCGGCCTTTGCTCCACATCCCGCTGTACTAGCTGCTTCAAAATTTGTGGCAATCGGCTCAATTTTCCTGCGCTTGTGGGGACAGGATTTTGAAATTTTCCGTTACGAAAATAGGACGACTGTTTCATCCGGTTTTTATTGGGAGCTTTGCCAAAAGCTTTCAGCATCAGGATTTTTGTTTTTCGGAACATAAAAGTAGAAAAGAATGCGGATCGAAAAGCACAGCGATTATTGATATCCGGTACCCTGAAATACTACCGGATTGCCTTACTTCTCTTAATCCATTCTTTCTAAAATCGCTTTCATTTCCGCGATTTCTTCTTTTTGCGATTGTATAATTTCTTCGGCCAGTTCTTTCACTTCCGGGTCTGACAGGTTTGCGTTTTCACTTGTTAGAATTGCAGAAGAATGATGTGGAATCATGGCTTTCATATAGTGAATATCACCAATCGGAGTTTGTGTACGCAGCAGAATAAAAGAAAGAATGAATACAACTATGCTGCAGGAAAGAATAATCCCATTTAATTTTCTGTTCGGATACATTTGTCGCATCAGTGTCAGCATGAGTACAGCCATTGGCATCACCATGAGCAAAGACATGTATGTCCTCGTTGTGCTTAAATAAATATGGTTTGTGCTACTGACGTTTAAGAACATTACGGCGTACATTATACAGAATGATAGCGCCAGCATGATGACAAAT
>CAZJLZ010000232.1:0-5791 GCA_964546775.1 uncultured Cryomorphaceae bacterium
TATAGATTTCACTTCCAATAGGCGGAGTAAAAGGTTCTCCAACCATTACACCACCCGACCATTGTAATTCGAAACCCATGGGTCCGGAACCGGTCAGGGTAACGGCTGTACCTTCACAAACCGTTTGATCTTCACCGGCATCGGCAGACTCAGCAGGCAAGGCCTGTACCGTTACTTGCACATCGTCCGTTACCGTGCAAATATCCAAAACAGCCGTCAATTGCACTGTGTAATCACCGGGTGGCAGCACCTGAGGCTCTCCGTCTGTAAACCCATTGTTCCATTCCAAAGCTGCACCCTCAGGATTAAAAGCTTCAAGAGTTACGGGCTGACCTTCACATACAATCTGGTCCTCGCCCGCTTCCACATTCAATGATTGCGTATTAAGTGTGAATTGTGCAAAATAATCGCAAAGACTATCGGTGGCGGTCAGCAACACCTGTGCGGTGCCTGACGTATTGTCCTCTAATCCGCTTATGGTGACAGACCAGGTGTCCGTATCTGCCGGAGCAATGCTGATGTCTTCGTCATCTACCACAGCTTGATTGCTCGAAGCTCCGGTCACATTGATGATGGCAGCGCCAATGTTGGTCACCAAAACGTTTACGTCGTCGAGGGTTTGATTGATGCAAAGGGATTGTTCGCCCGGCAAGGTGAAGGTGGCATCGTTGTCAAGAGTAACCACCGGCAACTCGGCATTGTCCAGTGCAGCATACACGGCATCTGCCGAAGAAGTGGTGGAGGCCACCACAAAATAGTTGATGTTGCCGTCATCCAACGCATCGTCAACACCGGTGAGCGTAATGATTTGGTCCACATTCCAGTTATCGGGGGTGAACTGCAAGGAAGGAGTGTCCAATGTTCCTTCCGAGGGGTCACTAACGGACAGGTTTACCGTAACATCGTCTGCGGACTGGGTATTGAGCCTCACGGCCACCGGCAGTTGTGTACCCGTTTCGTCCACTACCGCGGATCCGTCCACCGTAAAGCGGACGCCTGGGAAATTCAATGAATTGAATAGACGGGCATAAATGCCGTGATCGTCCTCTGCCCCGTTGCCGTGCCACACCCCCAGGAAGTCACCGTCACTGAAAACCCCCATCACAGCCCAACTTTGTTCACCCGGCACCGTGGTGTTCATTTGGAAAAAGGAGGTGTGTTGTTCGTAATAGTTGCTTGCAAACATCACCCATGCCTCCGTATCATCAGGGTCAAGAGCTCCTCCGTCTTTAAAGCTGAGTGTGATGAGAAAATCTCCGTTATCAAAAAAATGCGTGGAGGGTCTGGTCCACCAATTGTATGCGCCACCAGATACGATTATTTCATTGTTCAACAATGCGTTGCCTTGTCTATCTATAATCCAGGCGCGCAAAAGGAAATTGGATAAGGTAGTGCCGTGGTTGACGACAATCAAAATTTCGTCCTCACCATTCACGCTTACCTCCAGCGGGTCGTCGGCCAGCATGACCAAATTGTAGTCTTCTGTTTCGAAAAGGCTGTATTCGTTGATTTCCGGCTCAAAAGCGGAGTCGTAGGTTCTGCGGTGCAGGCTTCGCAGGTCTATTTGCCATTGATGATACGTGTATATCAAGGTGAGGCTGCCATCGCTGTGAAACACAATGCTTGAATGTTCATAGAGGTTTGTGGCATGCTCACCCGCCTCTATGGGGTCAGTCACCCAGGAGTTGTTATTCAGGTTGTACACGCGAAAAAACACCGAGCGGTAGTTTTCATCTGTTATGTAGGTGATGGCCAGCAGATCTCCGTGCAGATCAATGTCAAAAGATTGTACAAAATCAGTCGTTACCTGAACTTGTGCGCCCATAGTATTGTCCGCATTGATGGTTCTAAAGTAGAGCGAACTCGGATCGTTGGACATATAAGCAGCTACCATCTTGCCGTCTTCCCAATGTTTGACTTGTTGAGATTTCGAGCCGGAAGCCACAAGCAACTCGGACGACACCGCATTGTGGTCAGCGTCATAACGCTTGGCCATAATGGTTCCAAATTCTGCTCCGTTGTTGATCCATGAAATGACATAGCCGTCATCATCGTTCACATCCACAGTAGCATTGTGCTGTTGTGGAAGCAATTGTTCATTGATGAGAATTTCACCGCTTTGTGGATCGAGGGTCTGGGTAGTTCCAGCCGCTGCCAACAATAGGCACAAAGCCAAAAGGAATGGTTTCATGTGTTCATTTTTTCAAAGATACAAATTCGAACTTAATCTATCTCCGTTGGTCTTCGCAGGCCTTGGGCTGCAAATCTCCGGTTGGCTGACGGAATTATTTGATGAAAATTCTCACGTAACTTACAATGCGGAAAACTCAACGTGTTGGTAATGATCATCTGGTGTACCTGAGAAAATTCGATTTGAAAGGAAATCAGTGTAGTTATATTAAAAGTGGCAGGCGGAGAGAATCACTTAAGTGTAACGCAGCAACCAGAAAAAGATTGATTCTCTTTATCGAATCGGCTATTAACTAAAGCCAATGCATATTTTAGGTTCAAGGGGTTGATGGAAAAGAAAATCGAATTCCTTCGAATGTTTTTTAGACAAGCTAATGCGCATACAAATTGGTGCTTTGCGCTGAGCTTTCGGAAAGCCCTCGCGCCGTTCGGGAAAGTAAATACCCCTTTTGGGAAAATTCTCCGGGTGACCTGCCGCGAGTTACTCTAGATTTACTCGTAAAGATCCGTGAACGTATGAGTTAATACCGATTTTTCAGATTCACTCGCTGATTTGTCATAGAGGCAGAAGTCGCTCCCGGTCTTCAAGTAGTGACAAAGGCTTAGATCAATAACGAACACACTTTACCATGAAAACATATATTTTTAAATCGATAGCGCTGCTGGCTATTTGCACATTCTGCATTTCCTTCCCGCTTCGCGCCCAGGACGAAAATCTCAACCTCGGCCAAGCTGATAGCCTGTATTCCGAAACCCTTCAAGAATACCGGCCGATTGTGGTTCGCGTGCCGAAAGACCAGCCCACATCGGGAAAGCAATACACCACGTTGTATTTGCTGGACGGCAACAGCGCCGGAATGTTGCACGTCGTTTCTGCCGCTTCAAAACTCGGGTTGCTCAATGAAATGATCATCGTCGGCATCGCTAACACCGACCGCGATCGCGACATGATGCCGCTCAGCGCCGAATCTTACCCGGTAGCCGTGCCTGGTGCCGAGAACTTCCTCGCCTTTATTGGCGACGAACTCATTCCGCACATTGAGAAAAAATATCCGTGCAATGGTCACCGCGTGCTGCGTGGGCAATCGCTCAGCGGGCTGTTCACAATGTACGCTTTGCTGTCGGCGCCCGAATTGTTCAACGGCTACATCGGCAACAGCGCGGGCTGGTACGGCGATATGGACACCTTTTTTTCCGGCCTCGCCGACAAGGCTTTCGTGCAACCGGAGCGGTTTGACGGAAAAGTCATTTTTATGGCCAACTCGCTCACCGACCCGCTCGATCCGCATCAGCAGGTACACCGCAACATGAACGCTTTCTCCGAGAAATTGGATGCGATTTTTTCCAGTAGGTTGAATTACAAATATGTAACGTACGACGCCTACGGCCACGTTCCTTATCCCGCCCTTTACGACGGGTTGCGGTATGTCGCCGAATCGTCAGATCTTTTTAAGCCGGTGCTGGCTGGTAAAGAATAGCATTGGAATTTTAAATAATGCACTGGCTGAAAATGAAAGGTGATGCTTAAGTTTTTCCGAAGAATTCGCCACAAGCTGTTGGTCGAGAACAAGTTTTCGCGGTATCTGCTGTATGCGGTGGGTGAGATAATGTTGGTGGTCATTGGTATTCTCATCGCCCTACAGATCAACAACTGGAATGAGAACCAAAAGCAGCGGCACAGACAGGTGGATATGATCAATGCACTTATCCTGGACCTGAACGCGAAGATGGAGGAGAACATCGGAGACCTGGCAATTGGTGAGCGCATCATGGTAAAGGCCGAAAAGGCCCTGGGTGCTCTGGGATCCGGAGCATCTGTTGACACAGCGGATGTGAAGATGCTTCTCAGGAATATGGCAGCGGATGATTGGCGCTATATGACCTCGACCCCGACCTATAACAGTATCATCAACTCGGGACTTTGGCAACAACTACCGGATACCCTGGCGAAGGGTTTACAATTCATATACGATCATAAATCAAACGGATTAAAGGTGTGTTTTGAGAAGCACAGCGAGTATGCCACACACTGCAGGCTGAACTATCTGGCGCCTTATACACTGCTCGATATGGATCAGGATCCTATGGCGATGAGTCTGAAAATCGCAGAAGATCCCAATGCATTTCGTACGCATCTCACCACCTTCATGAGCGGTGTGTACCGACTGATTGAGAAGAACGCTTCATCCAGGGACGCGATCGAAAAACAAATTCCGGCTCTCGTTTCATACCGCGATGATCTGTCCAAAGGACTGGAATGAGCGCGAACCGACAAAAAAGCCAAAATCCATGATCCGCTTCTTCCGTTCAATCCGCCAAAACCTCCTCGCACAGAACCGCGTCACACGGTATCTGGTCTATGCAATCGGTGAAATTATATTGGTGGTGATCGGTATTCTCATCGCGCTTCAAATCAACACATACAGCGAGAACCAAAAGCTCCGTAAAAAGGAGGTCATCTTGCTGAAGGAAATGAAGCAGAACCTGCACCTGGATCTCGAGGACATAGACTTCAATTTGAATGGGAATACCCTCCGAATCCGGTCGAACAATGCCGTTCTCGAAATTCTTGATGGAACCAATCTCCACTCCGACTCAGCAGATTTTTTCTTCGGGAATTTCTTCGGGAATTTCCAACTTTCTGAGAACACCACTGCGTGGGAAAATTTGAAGTCTATTGGTGTGGATCTCATTTCCGGCAACGAGCTGAGGAGTTCGATCTCTTTCCTCTATTCGAACCGCTACGTGTACCTCGAAAATTTGGAAAAGGGTCTCGATGATCGGTATCACTGGGATTATCTGTACCCACAGGTGCTTGAGCACATCGATGTCGATCTACTGTGGAAGTCTGCAAACCCCGTCGACTTACAAAAGCTCGTCGCCGACAGGAAGTTCAAAGAAGTCATCAAAATGAACCTGATGTGGCGCCATTACATGCAAAACCAATACAGCGAAGTCCGTGAACTCATCATCACGCTCAACCAGCAAATTGATCAACATTTAAACCAATTGGAAAAAGATTAATTTCTCATGGCCCGGATTTTCAACACCATTCGACAACGACTGCTCGCCCAGAACCGATTCACGCGCTACCTTGTCTATGCTGTGGGCGAGATCCTGCTGGTAGTGATCGGTATTTTAATTGCTTTGCAGATCAACGACTGGAGCGCGCAGCGAAAGCTGGAACGCACCAACGTTCAGCTCATGGAACGCATGCAGGATGAACTGGCCATCAATATCGATCGCCTGCACTTCCTGGACACGATGTATTCCTTCAAATCGGTTAAACTGGGATGGACACCAATGCTGGAGCGTCTCGATACGGCCTTGCAGTATATCACAGAGGGGCTGAACGAGGAGCGTATGGTATGGTTGGTGGAAGCCGGCAAGTTGCACGATGCCAGTATTTATAACCTGAGCACAGCCGTCTACCGCGAAATGCTCAATTCGGGGCGCTTCTACTCCCTGGGACCGGACAGCCTGATGAAACGCATACAGCTATACTACCAACTCCTGGACCGCGAAGAGTTATATGCCATCGAATGGAACGATGAAGCGAGCATCGCCTGGAAGGAATGCAAATACGGCTTCAACGATCTGC
>CAZJLZ010000233.1:0-7839 GCA_964546775.1 uncultured Cryomorphaceae bacterium
GAACCCGGTGTTATGGTGAACTGTGCCCGGGCTCTCAGATTTTTGTCACCAGCCTGCTTAGCGATCGAAGCTGCCCGCGTAAGATCTTCGTACGATGAATTGGTACATGAGCCAATCAGACCTACTTCTATTTTTGTGGGCCAGCCATTTTTCAAAGCCGCCGCTCTAACTTCAGAAATTGGTGTAGCAAGATCAGGAGTGAACGGTCCGTTGATGTGTGGTTCGAGCGTTGAAAGATCGATTTCAATTACTTGATCAAAATATTGTTCCGGATTTGCGTACACGCCGTCGTCACCAGTTAAATGTTCTTTAATAGAATTGGCCAATCTGGATATTGCTTCACGGCCGGTAGCATTCAGATATCGCTCCATCGATTCATCATATCCAAAAGTAGAAGTGGTAGCGCCGATTTCAGCGCCCATATTACAAATGGTACCTTTTCCGGTACACGACAAGGATTTTGCCCCTTCACCGAAATATTCGACGATGCATCCGGTTCCACCTTTCACTGTAAGTAATCCGGCAACTTTTAAAATAACATCCTTCGCTGACGCCCAACCATTAAGTTCTCCTGTGAGTTTAATACCTATAAGCTTTGGAAATTTCAGTTCCCACGGCATTCCCGCCATTACATCAACCGCATCAGCACCACCCACACCAATGGCAACCATTCCCAACCCTCCGGCATTCACCGTATGTGAATCGGTACCGATCATCATCCCTCCGGGAAAAGCGTAATTTTCCAATACTACCTGATGGATAATACCTGCTCCTGGCTTCCAGAATCCAATACCATATTTATTTGACACGGAAGCCAGAAAATTAAATACTTCGTTGTTTTTATTGATCGATTCCTGTAAATCTTTATCCGCTCCCACGCGTGCCTGTATGAGATGATCACAATGTACCGTAGAAGGAACACTTACTTTTGGTTTTCCGGCCTGCATAAACTGCAACAATGCCATCTGTGCCGTAGCGTCCTGCATGGCCACTCTATCCGGAGCAAAGTCAACGTAAGATTCCCCTCTTGAATATTCGATCTCTGCATTGCCACTCCACAAGTGAGTGTAAAGGATTTTTTCTGTTGCTGTGAGGGGACGGCCCAATAGATCCCTGGCAGCCTTCACTTTCTCAGGAAATCCGGAATATACTTTTTCAATTATGTCAAGATCAAAGACCATTTACTTGCGGTTTTTAAGAGCGTTTACAAACAATGTTTCTGAGCCGCGAAAGTAGCAAATAAAGACGGTAAAACCGCTGCTTTTGCTACCTTAGGCGGTAGTTATAGTGGCAATTTTTTCGTTGTATTGGATAAGGAATTAGAAAATATAAAAATAGCCTTCCGGTCGATTCGCAGTCAGATTCTGCGGACTTCACTCACCGTATTGATCATTGCGGTAGGCATAACAGCTCTGGTAGGTATTCTTACTTCCATCGACGCCATCAAGGCAAAATTATCGGACGAATTTTCACAGATGGGCTCCAATTCTTTCAGTATCCGATATCGTTCAAATATCGGGCGTTCTTCCGAAGGCGGGAAAGTGGAAAAAGAAAATCCGGTGATTACTTATGCTCAAGCCTTAGAATTTAAAGAAACCTACCACTACCCCTCAACCATTTGCATTTCGGCCTTTGCATCGCAAATCGCAACAGTTAAATACCAGTCAACCAAATCCGACCCAAATATCTCTGTGATGGGTGGCGATGAAAATTACCTGCTAACTTCTGGATATCAACTTGAAAATGGTAGAAATTTCTCTGAATATGAAACTGAATCCGGCGCACCGGTGGTTATTATCGGCAGCAATGTTGCCCGCAAAATTTTTAAGAACAACGAAGATCCAATTGGCCAGAGTATTTCAATAGGTAG
This sequence comes from uncultured Cryomorphaceae bacterium, assembly GCA_964546775.1. Taxonomy (GTDB): domain Bacteria; phylum Bacteroidota; class Bacteroidia; order Flavobacteriales_D; family SKUL01; genus SKUL01. The sequence goes on from CAZJLZ010000233.1 coordinate 1,871, forward strand.
TGCCAAATATACAGTAATCGGATTGCTGGCCGAAAAAGGGAGTAGTATCGGTTTTAGCGGAGACAATATGTGTTTGGTTCCGGTTATGCACGTAAAGCTGAATTATGCGACACAGCGAACATCATATGTTATTACAGTACAGGTAGATCGGGCTGAACAGGTTATTCCAGCCCTGGCCGAAGCAAAGGGTGTTTTCCGAAATGTACGACAAGACGACATTGGCCAACCAGACTCTTTCGCCATCAATCAGAGCGACAGTATCTCCAGTTTCGTGATAGAAAAAACCGCGGAGATTCAGATGGTGGCGACCTTTATAGGGTTGATCACTTTGCTGGGAGCAGCGATTGGTTTAATGAATATTATGCTCGTCTCTGTAACAGAGCGCACCCGTGAGATTGGCGTCCGAAAGGCCATTGGCGCAAGCAGTCAGTTGATTAAAAGACAGTTTCTCGCAGAATCCGTAGTTATAGGGCAAATTGGCGGGTTGGTCGGTATTGTGCTGGGAATACTGATTGGCAATCTTGTCGGAAGTTTGATTGGGTCAGGGTTTATCATTCCATGGCTCTGGATAATTTTGGGCGTGGTGTTGTGCTTTATTGTCGGTGTAATTTCGGGCTATTACCCGGCACAAAAAGCCGCGGCTTTGGACCCGATAGAATCGCTGCGATATGAATAAAAAAACTCCCTTCCGAAAGGGAAAGGAGTTCAAATATTGCAAAAGCAAAAGTAACTACTCTTCTACAACTTCAAACTCGATGGTTTGAATCACTTCTTTGTGCAGTCTCACCTCAGCCTGATATTTACCCAATGATTTAATGGGCTCGTCCTTAATGGTAATGTGTTTGCGATCTACATCAACACCCAGTTTTTTGAGGTTTTCCGCCAATTGAATGGTGTTCACAGAACCAAATATTTTACCATTCTCGCCAGCTTTGGCACCTACAGTAATGGTGGCATTTTCAATAGTTTTGGCCAGTTTTTCAGCTTCTTCCTTAAACTTAGCTTCTTTGTGCGCACGCTGCTTCAAGGTTTCTTTCAGAACTTTTTGAGCAGATTCGGTCGCGACCATTGCCAAACCTTGGGGGATCAGGTAATTTCTTCCGTATCCATCTTTTACCGAAACGATATCGTTGGCATCTCCGAGCTTTTCGACGTCTTGTTTTAGAATCACTTTCATGTTCGTTGTGTATAAGTATGGATAAATTACTTGAGAAGGTCAGCTACATACGGCATTAAAGCCAGATGACGTGCTCGTTTAACGGCCTGTGCCACTTTTCGCTGATATTTCAGCGATGTTCCGGTCAATCGGCGGGGAAGTAATTTCCCTTGCTCATTTACCAGTTTCAACAGGTAATCGGCATCTTTATAATCGATGTATTTGATGCGGTTTTTTCGGAATCGACAGTACTTGTTCTTTTGCGTGTCGATGCTTATAGGGGTCAGGTATCTGATTTCTGATTCTGCCATGATAGTTTGTTTATAAAATTTTGATCAATAAAGGATTAAGCGGTTGCCGCAGTTTCTTCGGATTTCTTGTTTCTTCTGCTTTCCGCAAATTTAATGTGCTCTTTCTCCATGCGAATGGTCAGGAACCGAAGCATGCGCTCATCACGACGATAAGTGATTTCAAGTTCGTTAACCATTTCTCCGGGTGCTTCAAACTCAATGAGATTGTAGAATCCGGTAGATTTCTTTTGAATTGGGTAAGCCAGTTTCTTCAGGCCCCAGTTCTCTTCATGGACAATTTTCGCACCTTTACCGGTCAAAAATTCCTTGTACTTGGCAACTGCTTCCTTTGCCTGTTCTTCAGACAAAACGGGAGTTAAAATGAAAACAGTTTCGTAGCGATTCATAAATAATTGTGTTTAGGTTTAAAAAAATCGGACGGCAAAGGTACAAAAGAACTGGTATAAAAGAAAGGGCCAGAACTTTTTGTTGAAATTATCGATTCCAGATACCACGGGCTTTTCCAAGAATGATGAGGCGGTACTGCAAAGGTTGTAAAACCAGGCGTGGAATCATTCCCAGAACCGAGGCAAGGATGACTCCGGTACTTCCCATTCCACACGGGCCTGCGAGGAAAATTGATAGTGGCAGATTGATGATCATTACAAATACAGCGTGATACAAACTGAGCCTGATCTTCCCAACCCCGCTCAGAAAATTACTGAAGACCGCTATTCCGCTCGACAAACTGACCCACACTGCAAATGTGAGACTCAAACCCCAGCTTACCGTAATCCGATCTCCTACCCACAATTCATATACAGTGGGTGCGGCTACAAGCATTACTACAACCACCCCAAGCGACACAATCCAAACCCGCATCAGTCCACGTACTGTGGTTCTTATCCACGGCCGGTCTTGTCGGTGAAAGGCATCTGTAAAAGCTGACCAGTACGGCACTGTGAGTACAGTGAAAAAGACCATTACCAGATTGAAGTATTTGAAAGCGATGTTATAAGCAGGAACTTCCTCCGGACCAATCATCTGAGTAATGATCATATTATCGGTAGCAAACACCACAAGCGCTGCTCCCTGTAAAACAAAAAACTGAACCCCCACTCCACCCAATGCACGGAGATGTCTGCGGTTCACTTTCTTCCAGGAAGGTTTCAAGGCGCGGTACTTTCCACGAAAGGCCACTGCATGTGCAATGACTAAAACGAGTACATTGGTGCCGCTTATCACCGCCGCAACCCAAACCAGATTGCCTGGAGCTTGTTTCATCAGCATGGCAATTCCGCCCAGTGATAAAACCGTTCCTATAGTATTCATCAGAGTCGGTAGTGCAGGTCGCTGATCGGCCATGAAGACCATTTTTACAAGCTGAAAAATGAATTGTATAGAAAAAAAAGCAAACACAATGGTCATAGTGATGGCCAATGAATTCTTTAATTCGTCATCGGTGTTGAACACCAGGGTCCAATCAATAAAAGCACCGGCAAACAGAAATCCAATGAATAAAAAAACAGCAATGCCACTGATGATAGCGTAGGCCGTACTCACATATGTTTGAGCAAGCTCTTCATCATTGGCAGCAATTGCTTCAGCCAGTTTGTTTCGAAGACCGTTACCAAGCCCGAGATCAAACAACATGAACCAGCCGACTACAGCTTGAATTGTAAGCCAAACTCCATACTGTGTAGCTCCGAGCCACTCCAGCAGCAATGGCACCATGATAAGGGAAGCCCCCATGGATATCATGCGGTAAAATACCGAGGAAGCTACGTTTCTACCAATTTTCCTGGTTCGTGGATGCAGCGTTTGAATCCAACGTGAAATCCACGCCATCAGGATTTGGAAAGCATACTTTTGACCCGGCTAACTACTCCCTTCTTTACCTCTGCATCGTTGTAATAGCCATTTCCATTGCCGTAGCCATATCCATATTGATAACCATAGCCGTAGGCACCTGTACCCCGGTTAAATTTAACTGCGTTAAACAAAATCGTCACAGGTCCCAGTTTTTGTTGATCGTTCATTTGTCGAATATGCCGTAAATGTTGCTTTTTGGTAGTTCCCTGACGGACAACAAAAATGGACAACGCGGCGTGTTTCATCAAAATAAAGCCATCGGTGACTAACCCAACCGGTGGAGAATCGATAATGATGTACTCATAACGCTCGTATAGTTGGCTGATCAATTCATCCATCCGCTGGCTCATAATTAATTCCGAAGGATTGGGTGGCACCGGACCAGATGGAATAATATCAAATCCGTCAACCAGATTACTTGGCTGTAAAACTTCATCCAGCGAATGCTCATTGCTTAGGTAAGTGCTGATTCCCTTATCGTTTTTCAACTGGAAATCGTCTATAATCTTGGGTTTCCGTAAATCGAGTCCGAGCAAAACCGTGCGCTTGCCACTTAATGCCAACACCGAAGAAAGGTTCATTGCTGTAAACGTTTTTCCTTCGGTGCCAATTGACGAAGTAATTAACAGAACTTTTTTCTCATTTTCAATTCCAAAAAACTTAAGATTGGTACGGATGGATCTGTATGATTCAGCAATCAACGAATTCGGCTTTTCACTAATCACCAAATTGGAATTGGTTCTGCTTAGCCCCACCATTCCCAATACGGGTATTCCTCCCGAGAGTCGGGTAATGGTATCCACATCACCTACGGAATCGTCGAACTGGTCCCGGAAATAAATAAATATCACTGGAATGAAAAGTCCAATGATCAAAGCAATTGAATAAGCCCTGCTCTTTACAGGTTTAACGGGGCCTGCGCTGGCTCTTGCTGTATCCACAATTCTGTTGTCACTGACGGATGACGCCAGTGAAATAGACACTTCAGCCTGTTTCTCCAACAAATACAGATAGAGACTTTCCTGAATGCGGTATTGTCGTTCTATACCAATCAACTCCCGCTCGGTGGTAGGAATTTCTTCGATGCGTTGTCGCACTTTTGTGAGTTCCTGTTCGAGTTCACGATTCGCAAGATCAAGTGTATTCTCAATATTCGTAATGTTCTCAACGATCATTGACCGTGTAAGGCTGATTTCGGCAAGTAACGGAATAAACTGCGGATTTTTTGATGTACTCCCCACCCCCATTTTCTTTCTTTCTGTTTCCAGAACATGTAACTTTTCAATCAGATTATTGAGCAGTACGTCGTTGATGTCAATGGTAGATGGAGCGAGCTCGGTCAGATTCTCTTCGTTGCTGACATATACTTTGAGATTTGAAATGATGGATTTCCGGGCATTATTTGCGGCAATCTTTTCATCAATCGATCGAGCCAGTTCAAGCACAGCCTGCGATTCGGAGCTGAGGTCTACAATTCCACGGCTCGCTTTGTAGGATTCACGTGCAGATTCAATAGTTCTGAGATCGAGACTGATTTTTTCAAGCTGCTGATCAATGAAAACCGATGTATTATCCGCAGTCATATTTTTCTGATTTACATCGTTCTGGAGATACACAGAAATGAGTGCGTTTAAAAAATCAATCCCTTTCTGTGGAATTTCTTCGAGTAGCGAAACCTCAACAATTGTGGATTGTCCGCTGATTGGAGCGATGGTCAGCCGGTTTACGTAACTGTTGCGAAGCCTTTCTGCACCATGAATAAGAATCTTGTATTGGCGCTTTTCGTAATTCGGATTACGAAAATGTTCATCAGAAAAAATTTCGCGTTTCAAGGCTCTGATTCTTCCGTAACGAAAATCCAGAGCTTCACCAAATTTTGCTGTATAAATCACCGGATCCTCTCCATCTGTCTCGAATGACCATTCATAGGTTGTCTCGTCCAGAACGGTGAGATAAAAAGGTATAAAATGAGCGTGATGATGGATGCTGTCGACAACAATTCTTATTGGACTATCCAGATAAACCTCGCTCGTTTTGATGTTGCCGATGAGAAAATAAGACACTTCGAATTCTAGCTTTTCCAAAGCTTTTCCAACCAAACGGTGTGAGCGAAGGATTTCAATTTCATTTTCAAGATTCTTTCCCTGTGGAGTAATATCCAGGTCTTTCAGAATGGCTCTCTCCGGAGTGGATGATTCGTCCTTAATCAATAATTTACCGGAAACATAGTAGACCGGAGCAGCATACCAGTTGGCAAACCAGGCGGCACCCAGCGCCAGAAATAATGTAATCACAAAATAGTACCAAAAGCGAAGATACTTTAACAAAAACTGCTTTAAGTCAAATTCCTTTTCTTCAATATGGCTCTCTCTCAAGGTCATTGCTCCAGATTATTCAGCTGATATTATTTCAATTTCCACCCGCATATTTTGGCGGTGCTCATCGGGTGTTCGCGCATTTTCCACAACCTTGCGACTGTCCCCATAACCCACGGTTTTCATTCTTCGGGCACGTACACCTTCCTTCACAAGAAATTCCTTTACTGCCTCAGCCCGTTTTTCGGATAATTTCTTTGCACTCCCTCTGAAATTCCACGCCTTCCCCTTTCTTTTATTAAAAGGGTCGGGTTGAATATTCTTTGTATTTCCTGA
>CAZJLZ010000234.1:0-5300 GCA_964546775.1 uncultured Cryomorphaceae bacterium
TACATTCCGGCGGCACAGGGGGTACATTCAGTGGATCCTACATCAGAAACACTGCCGGCGGGACAGTCGTCACAATCGGTAGAACCGGCATTCTCCTGGTACGTTCCGGCAGGGCAATCGGTACAAGTGATTGACCCAGTGATATTGGCATACGTGCCTGCCGCACAGCTGAAACAAGAAACCGAGCCGGTAACAGACTGTGCAGTTCCAACCGGACATTCGTATGCCGCACCATCTCCAGGGCAAAAAGATCCGGCCGGGCATTGCGTGCAGACTCCGTTGTCTTCGTACATTCCGGCGGCACATGGCGTACATTCGGTAGCACCTACATCAGAAACACTTCCTGAGGGACAGTTGTCACAATCGGTAGAACCTATGCTTTCCTGGTACGTTCCTGCCGGGCAGTCGGTACAAGTTGTTGCGCCGGTGACGTTGGAATACGATCCGGCAGCGCAACTCGTACAAAATGTCGAACCGGGTATAGGTTGCGCTGTACCCTGCGCACATAAGTACGCAACACCGTCTCCCGGACAATAAGATCCGGCCGGGCATTGCGTGCAGACTCCGTTGTCTTCGTACATTCCGGCGGCACAGGGGGTACATTCAGTGGATCCTACATCAGAAACACTGCCGGCGGGACAGTCGTCACAATCGGTAGAACCGGCATTCTCCTGGTACGTTCCGGCTGGGCAATCGGTACAAGTGATTGACCCAGTGATATTGGAATACGTGCCTGCCGCACAGCTGAAACAAGAAACCGAGCCGGTAACAGACTGTGCAGTTCCAACCGGACATTCGTATGCCGCGCCGTCTCCCGGACAATAAGATCCGGCTGGGCATTGCGTGCAGACTCCGTTATTGTCATACATCCCGGCAGCACAATCAGGCCCGTCGGTACAATTGTTTATCAAATATTGAACACTGTTGAAGGCATTGATTCTCCCTCCTGTTGCAACTTCACCACTCAACCCGGGAATAATATCCACTCCGCTATACAAGGCAATGAGTATGGTATCTGCTCCTGCCTGAGGGTCGGATTTTACCAGATTCATAAAATCATTACAGGAAACCGAGTACATCAATGCGATCACCCCGGCCGTAAGCGGACTTGCGAATGATGTTCCGCTCGTTGTGGTGTAGCCACTGGTGCCAGCAGTTGTACGTACATTTTCACCAGGTGCGCCAACATCTATGTTGGTACTCCCGTATCCCGAAAAGGTGCGATCGTCGTTGTGATTCGTTGCAGTCACACCGATCATGTATGGACTGGAACATGTGGTTGGCATATCACCGACATTGTCCACGTTGACATTGTTATTTGCAGTGGCACCACAATTCAGGATACCTTCTTCTCCCATCAGGTCATAGAACCCACACCAGACCGGAAAATCCGAAGGGTCGGCAAAATCGATTCCCCAACTGGAATTCGTTGCCACTACAAACGCGCCGTTCGCCCCGTCAGAATCATTATACATCTGGCGCATCGTAAGCGGATATGTATAAGATGCAATAACATTGGCTTCTGTCAAAAAACCAATGGTCACAACCATCATCTTAATGTCCCAGTTTGCGCCGGCTACTCCTGTTGAATTATTTCCTACTGCTCCGATCATACCGGCCACATTGGTGCCGTGGCTACCACTAAATACATTGGCATCACTTCCCGACCCCGGATTCCAACCAAAATAATCGTCGACGTAACCGTTTCCATCATCGTCGATACCATTGTCAGGTATTTCGTTTTCGTTGGTCCAGCGATTGGCCAATAAATCGGGATGATTCAGATTGGCACCTTCAATAATGCACACTACGATATCATCATTGTGAGCTGTCTGCCCACCTGTTGTGATGTCCCATGCGTCTGTGGTTCCTATATCTGCTCCGCTAGTTCCTCCTGTCTGACCTGTATTCCTATGATGCCATTGCTGATCGAACTGGGTATCACTCGGTACCGTTTCACGCAATTGAACGATGTGATTGAACTGAGCCACATTTACACTTCTTTGAACCCGAACCGCATTTAGTAACTCATAGGGATCTACCTGATCATTAAAGGTGAAACGCCAGATGTTGGCGGGAGGAGAAATCAATTCATCTGCTTTTAGAGAAGTTTCTGCTCCATTTAAATAAGCGAGATCATTTTCAAGTTGTTGCGTCCGTCCTTGTTCAACAATTCTGACAAGCAATTCTCCCTCAATGAATTCTGTTTCATCAAAATTTTGGGAAAGGCAGGAAATTGATACAATACAGAACAGGCCCAGCAAGGTCCGAGAGATAGAATAGTAGATCATGGCTTAGGTTTGGTTAATTGCCGCTAAATATCGACAAAAAAGCGACCAACCACAACTACTGCCAGATCAACACTACCTTCATAAAAAAATGAGAGGAATTCCTAAAACTTCAACATATCCAGCAAATCCTGTTGGATGGTTGGATTGATTGCAATAGCCAGAGCCATCGAGATAAAGAGCCCGATAAACGCAAATGTGGCATCGCGAAGTACCAGTTTTAATGTCTTTTTCATCGTTCGATTGGTTTCTGCATGTGGCGTCAACTGCATCGCTATTTCACGCCCAGCCAGCAATCCGAGAAACACCCAGGTGGTACTCATAGGAATGGTACTGATCTCCTTAAAATAAAACAGCAAACCCGCGTATACCAGGTCGATTACCGAAGCTGCCCGAACATCGGTTACGTGGGACTTTTCTTTTACAATACTCTGTATTTTATCGCCACGCAAATAGAACAACAATCCCAGACCCCCAAAAATAAAGCCCGCAAAGGCCAGGTATTCCATCAGAGATAGTTGACGTGGCAGGAATACCGCGATATTGGCGGCGTCCTGCATAATCCAGACCGACCACAATGCACCACTAATGGTCCATTGGGCAATCATCCAGTATGGGTGCGGTTTTCCGGTAACCAATTTGGCAATCCATTTCGACAAGACATACCAAACAAGGATGGCAACGACAAAGGCAATTACATAACCCGACAAACTCTTTTGTGTTACTCCCAGAATTGCTTCGGTATCGGTGCTGAAAACACTGAGCAACATAAACGTCGTCGATACTGGCATCCGAAGGCGCGTAATGATGAGTAGGATCAACGGTGACACCAATTGAAGGAAATGGAAAGAGGTTGGTGATTCAGAAAAACCTTTTGATGTAAGGCGTTCATATGAAACGTCACCACCAAACTGATACCAACTATAAAATGAAGTTAGCAGGAATATACTTCCTATAAATAGCCATAGGTGCCACCATTTTTTATCCTCGTTTGAAGCGATAAACGTACCGATGGTTTGAATGGAATCATTGGCGATGGCAGAATATGCGGCGAAAATAAACCCGATCCACATTGCAATGGCGGGATAAGGATAAAACACAGCCGACGTAAACAAACAAAAAGCAACCAGGCGGAAAAACGTACGCTCCCTGAAAAAGAACAGGCTCAGAATCTTGTAGCGCTTATCCCCGATTATAGCTGAACCAATCGTAGGTTGTCGTCCGGTATTTGTTTGTTCAAATTGGCTCATCTATTAAATATCGTAGTCCCTGTTGAAACTTGGCGTGTATTCTCCAGGCTCTTCGTACTGATCGTTTCTCGGACGATTGTATTGAATTGCTTTTAAGTTGGCCAGTAGTATAATTCCAATCAATACCATCCCTGTGACGACATCCGTCCATTCAAGTCCGAATTTCCGTTCAGGGTTCAATATCGAGTGATAAATATTCAGAATGGTATCTTGCCACCAGGTGACAATCGATACTTCGTTGAGGGGTATCGTGATGGCCGACAATACAAAAACCAGAACCGCAATGACAATTGTGCCCGTCATACCTTTTAGCATGAACAGATGTCTGACAATGATCATGGAATAAACCAGGATGAAAACCAGTACCGCCATCACCAATACCCGCATTGGAAAATCGGCAATATCTATGGCGGTCAAAGGTGCTACATCGGCCAAAGGCGATAATGAAAGTACCCGGCTGTGCAGAGAAACATATACCGCGAGCCCGGCAATGGTACCGAACAATTGGGCGGGAATATTCACATACAGCGGCACCCAGGATTTCTGAAAGAGCGCACGGAGCACGGAATAAAACGGAAACAGATCCGCTTCAAAACGATAAGAACTAACAAATACAGCCACCACGTAGATGAATGAAATCAATGCTGAGAGCTCCAGTATATTCAATGTAAATTGAGAAGACTGGGTTCTGCCAAGAAGTACGAGATAAGCAAAAGTAAAAAGTACACTAGCGACGAATTCAACAGATGACGCTTTCAGAATTTGTTTCGCTGTCATTATCCCAGAAAGTTAAATCGGCTGTTGAAATTCTGTTGAAACTGACTTTTGACACTGCACTTGGGGCGCATGGAATCTACTGTTTTGTACCCTGCAAAAATGCGACGGAATGGTGAGCAAAACCGGCTGTTAAAATTATACAATCATTATTGTAATGTTAACACAACGTTAAGCAATCCTCGTCTATCTGAGTCCTGATGCGCTCATTCCGCACATTTGATAAAGCATGCGGGCCCCAACGTTTCCGTCCCAATCACCTTCTCCCGGCGATACTTCACAAAGATCAAATCCCACCACTTCTTTTCCGCTGTCGCCGATCATTTTGAAAAGCCATGCCCCTTGTTCGAAATTGAATCCGCCAGGCACAGGCGTTCCTGTATTTGGGCACAGCGCCGGATCAAGGCCGTCAATATCCAGTGACACGTACACTTTTGAAGGCATCTGGCGAATGATTTCTTCGAAAATTTCCATCCAGGACTTTCCGCGCATATTGTCGCGTTGCATATTCCGGTCAAAATAAATTTTCACCCGATCTTCCTGTTTTCTCGCAAACACATCTTCTTCTTCACAAAAATCACGGATTCCAACCTGAATCAACCGACTGACCTGGGGCAATTGCAGTGCATTGTAAAAAATGGAAGCATGGGAATACGTGAATCCCTCGTAGGCTTTGCGAAGATCGAGATGGGCATCGAGCACCAAAATTCCAAACGATTCGTGCCGATCGGCAAGTGCACGAAGATACCCGAGGGGTGTACTGTGATCGCCGCCTACGAGCCCCACCTTTTTCCCCTGGGACATCCAATGAGCAGAACGCTCCTGTACCCAAACGTTCATTTTTTGACAAGCTTGATTGACCTGTTCGTAAACCTTGTCAAACTGCCGGTCGTTGCGAGGATCGGATCCGCCTTCCAAAGCCTCTATAATCCGTAAAGATTCCTGCCGGGTAGCGACCGAAAGGGCATGTATTTCCTCCGGAAAGCGA
>CAZJLZ010000235.1:0-4507 GCA_964546775.1 uncultured Cryomorphaceae bacterium
ACCGCGAGTCGCTCATTTCGGTGACGCGCGAAGGCAGACAAGGTGCGGAGGAGATCGAGACGCTCATGAACGAATTGCGACATAATCCACCACAGGAATTGGGAGGAGAACGTGTGATAATGCGGACAGATTTTGCGGCGCAGGATGTTCTGAATATGGAAAACGGACAGCGTAATCCAACCGGATTGCCCGCTTCGAATGTGCTGCAGTTTTTACTGGCCGACGGAAGCAAAGTCACCGCCCGACCTTCAGGTACAGAACCAAAAATTAAATTCTATTTCAGCCTGAAAGCACCGTTGAATAGCAAAGAAGATTTTGAAAATGTGTGGACAGCATTGGGACGACGCACAGAAGAGATTGTATCGCAGTTGCCGATTCCGAGAGGATAGTTTGGTTTAATCAGGGGGTCTCACAGATCACTCAGATCACCACAGAAAGTATCCAGTCTCAAAACATCTGTGTTTATCTGTGCTATCAGTGAGAGAAATAGATGGTCTCACAGATCCCTCAGATTTCCACAGAAAGGTTCCGGTCTCAAAACATCTGTGTCCATCCGTGCTATCTGTGAGCTAAAATAGATGGTCTCACATCGTCAAACCCATCTTAGGGACGTACATCATCTCATCTCTCCTATCTTCAATCTCATCACTCATAAAACTCACTGATGCAACGGCCGCAATAAATCATTCACGGTTTTTACCGGGCTGAAAGTCGCAATTGGTACTTCCACAAAAACCGTATTCCACAGCGCCATGGAGCCATTCCACAATCCCGGCAATTCAAGCGCCTTTATCTTTTCACCCTGGTGGGTTTTTACACTGACGAACCCTGTTTCGTGATCCACAAAATCCATGAGATCATAAGATTCACCTTTATAATTTCGCGTGACGCAAACCAGATCCACGGGATTAAAGTGGGTGGAAGATGCCATGATTTCCGCTTGTGAATCATCCAATATATCCACCTGCGATTTTTCGACAATTTGAAGGCTTTCCCTTCCAGAGCTGTCCCGCACCCAAAACGGTCCGCCACCGGGTTCGCCTTCGTTTTTAACCATTCCGCAGACGCGTATCGGACGGTTCAAATGTCTGTACGCCCATCGCAGAAATTCAGGTTTGTTTTCACGAAGGGTATATTCCTCAGGCACGATGATGTTGAGCCATTCTTTAAAGAAACTTTCCATTTCACGACGAACAGACAACGATGCCCTGTTCTGATCTATCGCTTTGCAAAAACGATAAACTTTACGCCGCAGATGAATGGCCATTCCGCCGAGGACTTTTTTATACAGCAGGCTCTGATATTTATAGGCGTCAACGAGTATGTTGTCGATATTCTTGATGAAAATCAAATCTGCTTCCTGCTGGTTGAGGTTGTACAACAACGCACCGTGACCTCCCGGGCGGAACATCAAACATCCATTGGAATCGCATAATGGTTCACTACGGGAGTTCAGCGCCAATGTATCAGTAGAAGGCGATTGCACAGAGTACGAAATGTCAAATTCAGAAACGTCGAATTTTGTGAGATTTTTTAACTTCTGTTCGAGCAGCAATTTTACCGGCTCCATACATTCATCCTGAACGGTAAAATGAATGCGCACCCTGCTTTCTGCACCCACGCAATGCGAAGCCCCTTCGTAGAGATGTTCTTCAAACGCTGTTCGTACATCTTCCGCATATTTATGAAACGGCACCAGTCCCTTCGGAAACCGCGCAAAGTTCAAACCGTGTGGTTGCAGGATGTAATCAAAAAGTCGTTGCGGTTCGTCTTTTTTCAATTGATCGATATCCAGACTTTCTTCAGCAATTAAACGCTGAAGCTGTTCGTAAAACGGTAACTTTTCGAGGTTGTCCAATAGCTCTTTTCGCAACGAATCATTTTCCGGTAGATCTTCATACAGTGCCTTAAACATTCTGGTAGCCGCACCGGAAGCAGGTACGAATTTCAATAAGTTGAGAGATGGACTTTCTTCGCTAAAAATATTCAGGTATTCGTTGATGGCTGTTTCATTCAACCGATGGATGCCATCGTTGATCGTTGCAGCGCGCAACAATCGAATGGCTCCGAACCCTTCTTTTAATCTCCTGATTTGTTCTTTGGCACGTTCGGCTGAAATACTCCTCTTTTCCAACGCCTCAATATCACTTGTATTCAAACCCTCAGTATTTTTTATTGGTCGTGTGAAGATAATAAAATCACTGTGGACTCCTGTTGCAACAAGCCATTCGAAGTTCGAGAAATGGTACATTTGAAATTCATAATTTGAATATGAAAGAAATTTTGGTCACCGGGGGAGCCGGATTTATTGGTTCGCATACAGTTGTTGCACTTTCTGAGGCCGGATTTGTTCCGGTGATTGTAGACAATTTTTCCAATTCAGACCGTAGAATGGTGGACAGAATCACAGAGTTGTGTCCCGGCGCCGTTCATTTTCACATGTTGAATTGTTGCGACGAAAGCGCCCTCCGCGCCGTTTTTCAGGCACACGATATTTCAGGCGCGATTCATTTCGCAGCTTTTAAAGCAGTAGGAGAATCGGTGCAAAGACCCCTTCAGTATTTCGAGAACAATATCAACTCACTGACAACGCTACTGAAAATCATGCACGAGTTTGAAGTGCAGAATCTGGTTTTTTCTTCATCGTGTACAGTGTATGGAATTCCCGATGTATTGCCGATAGATGAAACGGCTCCGGTAAAACCCGCAATTTCTCCGTATGGATTTACCAAACAAGCCTGTGAACAAGCCATTCGTTATGCGGCAGAGTCGGGCTGGACTTTGAGGTCTGTTTTATTGCGCTACTTTAATCCGATCGGAGCACATCCATCCGGTAAAATCGGAGAGCTACCGCTGGGCGTTCCCAACAATCTCGTGCCTTTTATTACACAAACAGCCATCGGGTTGCGGGAGAAATTGAGCATTTTCGGCAACGATTATGACACCCCCGACGGAACCTGTGTGCGTGATTATATTCACGTGATGGATCTTGCCGAAGCGCATGTAAAATCACTTCAATGGCTGGATGCGCGAACCGATCAACCGGTCGTAGTTTTTAATATCGGAACCGGTCGGGGATACAGTGTGAAAGAGGTCGTAGACACCTTCGAACGCGAAACAGGAGTAAAACTAAAATACAGGTATGCTGAAAGACGTCCCGGCGATGTTCCTTCGATTTTTGCCGATGCTTCAATGGCCAAAGAGGAATTGGGCTGGAAAGCAGAAAAAACAATGGCCGATGCCTTGCGAGACGCGTGGAACTGGGAGCTGCAGTTGAGAAAAAAATTCAGTGATTAAATCACTACCCCCATCACCACCGTAAGCAACATCACAAAGAATCCGAGTAACGCACCGGCATACACCTGTGCAGGGGTATGGACTCCAAGAGCGATACGCGATGTCATAACCCAGCCGGAAATGAGAATCAGCGTGATGAGCAATGGCCAGTTCACGAAATCGTGCAATTTAAACAGGCCGTAAATTCCTCCTACTACTCCAGCTATTCCTATGGCATGAATAGAAATTTTCCACCGAAGAGAAATCAGCATGGCAAAAAATGCTGAAAACACCGTTCCGAGATAGATGGAATAAACAACCGTTGGCAATCCTGCCTGCTTGATAAGATAATAGCCCAGTCCAAAATATACGATCGTAGAAATGGCGGGGGCAATGCGTTCATTCCGTTTCACCAGATGATAATCGGTGATAACACCGGCTTTTTTCAGCAGGAAGAGGTTGATCAACGGAAAGATCAATGTTGCCAATCCTACTACTAAAAGTGTAAGTTGACCTTTGGCGGGTGATACGAAGAAGACGAGGAAAGGATCCAGGCGCAGAGCCAGAAACAATGCGAATAGTGGCATCAGCAGCGGGATAAAAAGGTAGGTGCCGATTTGGGAAATCCGGTATAGCATCACTCCAATCAGAGTTCTTTGCGCAGACGGGCTACGGGAATGTTGAGTTGTTCACGGTATTTCGCCACGGTTCTTCTCGCAATGTTGTAGCCTTTTTCTTTCAGCAACTGGGCGAGCCGGTCATCGGTCAGTGGTTTGCTTTTTTCTTCGCCTTCGATGGCGTCCTGCAGAATTTTCTTCACCTCGCGGGTAGATACTTCTTCACCGCTGTCGGTACTGAGTGATTCACTGAAAAATGTTTTGATCAAAAATGTGCCATATGGAGTTTGCACGTATTTACTGTTTGCGACGCGGGAGATCGTACTGATATCGAGCCCTACCTTATCGGCTACATCTTTCAGAATCATCGGCCGGAGCTTGGTTTCATCGCCGGAAAGAAAATAGTCCTTCTGCAGGTTGACGATTGCATTCATCGTGTAGAGCAAAGTCTGCTGGCGTTGTCGGATCGCGTCGATAAACCATTTAGCCGAATCAATTTTTTGCCGAACGAACATCAACGCTTCTTTCTCCTTTTTGTTCTTTGTTTTCGACTCAGCGTAAGTCTGCAACATGTCTTTGTACGTACGATTTACCCGCAATTCCGGGGCGTTCCG
>CAZJLZ010000236.1:0-3526 GCA_964546775.1 uncultured Cryomorphaceae bacterium
GCCATAGATCTCTATAAAAAAGCATATGCCAAAGAAAAAGAACTTGCCGAAAAGGGCAGGCTCCTGTATCAGATTGCTGAAAGTTACAGGCTTGTGCTAGATACAGAACAGGCTGCTATTTGGTACAACAAGGCACTTAAAGCCCGTCACGATAATCCGATGGCTTATTTCTGGATTGCAGAATCCGAACGCAAACAAGGGAATTTTGCCGAAGCTGTCACTTATTATAATAAGTATAAGGAGCAAGCACCCAATGCACGCGAAGTAGATCAGGCCATCGCCGAGTGCGAAATGGCACAGGAATGGATTGACAATCCGGAGCGTTACCTGATTGAGCCTGAAGTGCAGATCAATTCTCAGTATTTCGACTTTTCTCCGAACTGGGCGGATAAACGAAACGATATGATCTTTTTTACTTCTTCACGACCAGGCTCGGCAGGAGCCCAGATCGATGAACGAACAGGACAGAACTACACCGACATCTATTTTTCACAACGCGATAAAAAAGGAAAATGGAGTGAGCCGTATCCACTCAACAATACGATCAATACCCAACACAATGAAGGCTCTGCCGTATTGAATGGCAAACGAAACCAGATGTACTTTACCCGTTGCCAAAGCGAGAAGGATAAGAGTCTGGGTTGTGATATTTATAGTGCGCGCAAAGTCGGGCAGAACTGGGGAGAACCGGAATTGATTCAACTCAAACCAAACGAAGGTAAAGAGGTTTTTACCGTTGGTCATCCAGCACTCGACGCAAATGAAACCATGATGATTTTCGCCGGAGATATTCCTGGTGGACAAGGAGGTCGCGATTTATGGTTGACCACGTACGACAGCAGAGCCAAAAAATGGTCTGCTCCCCAAAACCTGGGGCCTGAGATCAATACGGCAGACGACGAAATGTTTCCCTTTCTTCACGATAATGGAAACCTTTATTTTGCTTCTGATGGACATCCCGGAATGGGAGGTCTGGATATGTTTGTAGCTGAGAAATCCGATGAAATGAAGTGGGGAAATGTTCAGAATCTGAAGGCTCCTTTGAACTCTGTCAATCACGATTACGGCATTATTTTTAATGGAGAGGAAGATCAGGGTTTTTTCACATCTGGTCGTGCCGGAGGAACAGGTCAGGAAAATATCTGGAGTTTCAAGATGCCACCTCTAGTTTTTGCGCTTCAGGGAAATGTGTATGACAAAGAAACCATGGTTCCCATCCCGGAAGCTACTGTAAAAGTTGTAGGATCTGATGGAGCATCATTTGAAGCAAGTACCGACGATAATGGAGGCTTTAATTTTGAGGAAACCGGAAACGACCGGTATATCAAACCTGAGGTTACCTATTCGATGGAAGTCAGTAAACAGGATTATCTCGTGGCCAAAGATCAGATCAGTACCGTAGGTGTTACCGAGTCTACAACTTTTGTTAAGGAGTTCTTTATAACATACGTTGCTAAACCCGACGAAATTGAATTTCCCGAGGTACGCTATGCATACGACCGCGCTGAATTGCAGGTAAACGCAGAAGTAAATTCTGAAGATTCTCTGGATTTCCTCTATCAAACCCTGGTGGATAACCCGACCATTATTATCGAGTTGCAGGCCCACACGGATTCACGTGGAGGAGATAAATACAATCTAGATTTATCCCAAAGACGTGCACAGTCATGTGTGGATTATCTGATTTCAAAAGGAATTCCAGCCGAAAGAATGGTGGCGCGTGGATACGGTGAAACAAAACTTCGCATTACAGACAGTCAGATTTCCGCCATGAAAACCGACGCTGAAAAGGAAGCGGCTCATCAGAAAAACAGACGAACAACCTTTGCAGTATTGAGTTTTGACTATATCCCCGTGGATAAAGTAGACGAACCCAATTAACGTACATATTTAATTGAGTGTTAAAGCGTTTTGGCTGTAAAGCTAAAATGCTTTTCCATTTTATAGAACCATCAATGCTATGAGCTCGTCAAGGTACCAGAGCAGGGGAGTGTCGCACGCTAAGGAAGATGTTCATGCGGCCATTGCACATATTGATAAAGGTGTTTTTCCAAATGCCTTTTGTAAAATTTTACCCGACTATCTGGGTAATGACCCTAAGTTTTGTGTTGTAATGCACGCTGACGGTGCTGGAACTAAGAGCTCACTGGCCTACATGTATTGGAAAGAAACAGGAGATCTTTCTGTCTGGAAAGGCATTGCACAGGATGCACTTGTAATGAATCTTGATGATTTGCTTTGCGTCGGTGCAATCGACAACATCATGCTGTCGTCCACCATTGGTCGCAATAAAAACTTAATTCCCGGTGAAGTTATTTCCGAAATTATCAACAGTACCGAAAGTCTTTTATCAGAGTTGCGCGCGCATGGCGTAGGAATTTATCTCACCGGGGGAGAAACTGCCGATGTCGGCGACCTCGTCCGCACAATCATCGTTGATTCCACCGTGGTATGCCGGATGAGAAGGGACGAAGTGATCGACAATGCGAATATTAAAGCCGGAAATGTCATTGTTGGCCTGGCATCATTTGGTCAGGCAAATTATGAGCAGGCATATAACGGAGGAATGGGATCCAACGGACTTACATCTGCCAGACACGATGTATTCGAACATTTACTGGCAGATAAATATCCAGAATCATTCGATTCTGCAATTCCTGCCGATCTCGTTTACAGTGGTTCCCGTTCACTGACTGAGCGGCTCGGTGAACTTCCGGTAGATATCGGAAAGCTCGTTTTATCTCCTACCCGTACTTATGCTCCTGTGATCCGTGAAATACTAAAAACCATGCGTCCCCAGATTAATGGAATGGTACATTGCAGTGGTGGTGCCCAAACCAAAGTGCTTCACTTTATCAACGAACTTCATGTCGTCAAGGACAATTTATTTCCGGTACCGCCGCTTTTTGAGTTGATTCAATCAGAATCGAAAACCGATTGGCGCGAAATGTATACCGTATTCAATATGGGCCACCGCATGGAAATTTATACCGATGAAGTTTCTGCCGCTGAAATGATCGAAATTTCGAAATCGTTAGGCGTGGATGCCCGGATTATCGGCCGGGTTGAAAAAAGCGCCCAACGCGAAGTGACCATCAAAAGCGAATTTGGAACCTATAATTACCGTTGATCCATGAGCAGAGAGCTATTAAAAAAACTGGGTTTTATTGTTGAGCGTCGCACAGAAGTTTCGAAACTTATAGTCGATCCGGATGTCATTTCAGATCAAAAAAAATACACTCAGCTATCGAAGGAATACAAAAGTCTGGAAGAAATAGAAGAAGCTTATCACGTCTATAAAAACATCCTCGATAATATTGATTCCTCCCGGCAGATTGTAAAGGAAGAGAAGGACGAGGAATTCCGTGAAATGGCCAAGACTGAACTCGCAGAGTTGGAACAGGAGCAGGAGCGAATGGAAGAGAAAGTGAAATTGTTGCTCATTCCAAAAGATCCTACCGATGTCAAAAATGCGATAGTAGAAATTCGCGCAGGAACCGGTGGTGATGAAGCGAGTATTTTTGCC
>CAZJLZ010000237.1:0-3765 GCA_964546775.1 uncultured Cryomorphaceae bacterium
GGGTAAGTGCTGTACTTACTTCTTTAGCATTGGAGCTTTTATGAGCAATCACAAAATCTTTTCCGCCCGTTTCTCCAACAATGCGCGGATAACTGCGGTATTTTTCAATGTTGTTGCCAATGGTTTTCCACAATTGACGGAATACACCGGTCGATCCGGTAAAATGCAGTCCTGCAAAATCACGGTGGTTGAAAATTACCTCTCCGGCTACAGGTCCGTCCACGGTGACCATATTGATAACCCCATCGGGTAAGCCGGCTGCTTTAAATACATCAATTATAACCTGCGCCGAATAAATTTGCGAATTGGCAGGTTTCCAAACTACTGTATTTCCCATCAATGCCGGAGCTGCACACAGATTGGCAGCAATGGAAGTAAAGTTAAACGGGGTAACTGCAAATACGAACCCTTCCAGGGGCCGATACTCCAGGCGATTCCATACACCGGGATTGCTTTCGGGTTGTTCGTTGTAAATCTGCTGCATATATGCCACGTTGAACCGCAGAAAATCAATTAGTTCGCAAACTGCGTCAATTTCGGATTGATAGGCATTTTTAGATTGTGCAAGCATGGTGGCCGCGTTCATTTTATCGCGAAAAGGACCGGCCAGAAGATCCGCTGCTTTTAAAAATATACTCGCACGCTGTTCCCACGCAAGTTCAGCCCATTTATCTTTTGCTTTGAGTGCAGCATCAATAGCCTGTTTAACATGCGATGCATCACCTTCAAACCAATATCCAATAGTACGTTGGTGGTCATGTGGCGGCGTAAGCGGATGCTTTTTCTCGGTTCGGACTTCTTTGCCATCAATATACATCGGGACTTCTATAGAATCCTGCTCATACATCTCCCAATACTTGTGTTGTAGCGCTTTTCTTTCGGGAGTATTGGGAGCATAACTGGTTACAGGCTCGTTGTGAACGGCAGGCACGTGATAAATTCCTTTCGGCATATTCTTATTTTGAGGGTGAATTTTTCATTAGCGGGAACAAAATTAGCCATTTGAAATGGCGCAACAAGTGTTAGAGGATACCACGGGGAATTAAATCGCGAAGCAACTGTACTACCTTTGTTTATTTATTGAGTTATTTTAGCTGTTCTGAGAGTAGTCCTTTTTATATGGATTTTGGTTTTCGGTCCGGTGCTAGGTCATCCGGAGAAAGGACATTTCGATCATTTCGGATTGAATGATGGACTTTCTCAATCTACCGCAAACTGCCTGTATCAGGATTCTTATGGATTCCTGTGGATCGGCACCGAAGACGGTCTAAATCGTTATGACGGTTACCAATTCAAAGTATATCAGCACAATCCAGCGGATGCCAACAGCATTTCGAACAATGTAATTCTGAGCATTTGTGAAGACGAAGAAGGAATCCTGTGGATCGGTACCACGTCGGGATTGAACAGATACGATAGATTTACCGAAACATTTAAAGTTTATAGGTACAGTTCTGAAAACGTCCACAGTATTTCCGACAATACCATTACAGCCATCATACCTGCCGGTGATGATCATTTATGGATAGGTACCAGAAACGGTCTTAATGTGATGGACAAACATTTGGAAACTTTCCGGGCTTTTAAAAGTTCTGAGAAAAGGGATAGTTTCAGTATCAGCAACAATCGAATCAATGATCTCGCGATTGATCAGCAAGATCGATTATGGTGTGCAACCGGAGCAGGTCTGAATTTACTTGATCCTTCGGATTCGACTTTTCTTGTTTTCAATCATCTTTTCGATTCACCAGGCACTATTTCACACCCGGTTGTGAATTGTTTGGTGGTGGACAGCATGGGGAATGTTTGGGCAGGAACAGAGGCAGGTATCACCAAAGTTTCTGTCGATCTGCGTATAGAGCGAATTCTGGAACCGGATTTTCCTGATTTTGCAGGCTTCTCCGAAGCAGTGCATTGCATGAATATTTCCAAAGATCAAATGTTGTGGGTGGGTACCGACACACAAATACTTTGTATTGGCCCGGATGGGGAAATTATTAGGAGTTTCCTGACCGACGGTGATGTTCATGAAGGGTTGCAGGGGGGTGCTGTTCTGAGTTTAGAAGAGGATCGTAGCGGTGCGATGTGGATAGGAACAACTTCCGAAGGTGTATTCCGGTACAGCTTGCAACAGCAAATATTTTCGCATTACTATGAATCAGGCAGGGGAGAATTGTGGAGTACGTTGCAAACTACGGATGACAATTGGCTGGTGGGTGGAAGAAATGGCTTTTTCCTTGCGCAGCAGGATGAACAGGAATTAGTGGCTTTTGACGGAATACCTGAGAATTCGCTGGATGCGATGGTTTCTTCTGTGCGGAGTGTTATTAAATTTGGAGGGCATTACTATGTCGGTCTGGCCGGACATGGGATTCTCAAACTGGATTCAAAGTGGAGGCTGTTAAAACATTTTAAGGTAGAGTCAGATGATCCGCTCAGTTTGAACAGCAACCGAATAACCTGTATGTTGGGTGACGAAAAAGGCATTTGGATAGGAACCGGTGGCGGAGGTCTCAATTATTTTGACCCGGTAAGTGGTTCTTTTCATCGGTGGCAGTATGATGGCACACGAAAAAGAAGTCTTTTGGACAACAATGTGACTGCTCTGACCAGAGACCATGAAGGAAATCTGTGGATCGGAACAGCCAACAGAGGATTGAGGAAGCTGGATATTGCGCTCAATGAATTTACCCATTTCGAACATCAGTCGGATGTTACAGGAGATATCAGCTCCAATACCATCAACGGGCTATACATGGATGGTCGGGATCGCTTGTGGATCGCCACCGGCGGAGGAGGAATCAATGTTTATCATCCTGAAGAAGATCGTTTTGAAGTGTTCAGATCCTTTCATGGACTGCCTGCCAATACGGTTACAGCAATGGTCGAGGACGAATCGGGTGTTCTTTGGGTAAGTACCAACAGTGGATTGGCCAGGGTGGATTACGACAATCTGGATGTGAGAAAATTCAATGTAGCCGATGGATTGAATCAGCTTGAATTTCTACCGGGTGCGGCAGGAAAATTACCAAATGGCGATATCTGGTTTGGAAGTGCTCAGGGAATGGTTGTACTGAAAACTTCGCTATACATACCCCAGACATTTGCGCCTTCAGTTGTATTCACGGAGGTTTCCATTACTGAGCCGGTAGACGGACTGCAACGTGTCACTTCTTTTTTTCCGGCCAATCAGATTTTGGAATACAAGTACGGTATTCATACCATCAGCGTAGAATTTGCCATGTTGTCGTTGATGCAGGCGGATAAGAATAAATATGCATACCGCATCGAGAATATGATGGACCAATGGTCGGATCTAGGGAGCCAACGAACCATAACATTATCAACACCTGAACCCGGCACCTACCGCATTATGGTTAAAGGGGCGAATCACGACGGAATATGGAACAAGAAATATTCTGAACTGGAATTGGTAGTACATCCTGTCATCTGGCAAACAGCCGGATTTAAATTGTTGATCATCATTTTGCTGAGTGGAGGGATATATCTGATTTATCGCTGGCGCCTGAACCAAATCCAATCGTACAACAAGATGCTGGAACGGGTGGTGAAAAACCGTACCCAGGAAATTGTTCGGGAAAGGGATGAAAAAGCGATATTATTGAAGGAGATTCATCACCGGGTAAAAAATAATTTACAAATCATCAGCAGTCTGCTCAGTCTTCAGTCACGGTTTTCCGGTGATCCCAGAATAGAAGAGTTGTTTCTCGAAAGCACCAACCGGGTACAAACCATGTCTATGAT
>CAZJLZ010000238.1:0-2547 GCA_964546775.1 uncultured Cryomorphaceae bacterium
GATGCAGATCTTCAACCGTCAGGGCGAGAAGGTATTTGAAACAACCGATCCTGAAAAAGGATGGGATGGATCAGAACTCGCACAAACCCACTATGCCGAAGTACAAGTGTATGTGTATAGAGTTGAAGTGAAGAATGCAATCAATGAAGAGTCTGAAGTTTTCAGCGGAAACGTAACTGTACTTAGATGATTCCGGTTGATACCGACATTTTTAACTTTCCAATTGTCCTTAAATCCTGTGCGGTAATCGCACAGGATTTTTTGTTTCTTGCCAATCTTCCTGATGCATGAAAATATGAGAAAGTGTTAACCAACCAAGAATACTCCAAAACATTCTTTAACCAATTTAAGCCAGCATTTCGATGAAAATTTCTTTTATGTCCGCCCTGGTGATGACAGCTATACAACTTTTCAATGTTGTTTCTTTTGCCCAGTCCACCAATGATGTTTTTTATACAGGACAGCTTTGGGTTCAGATGGATCCCGGAGCGACGAAGCACATCATTCACAACCGGCGCAACGTCGATATGGATTCATTTACCGTAATTATCGGAAAAGAATTGAGCGAAACGTATGGATTGGTGAAAGTTGAAAAGCCATTTTTCTTTGCCCGCACCAATGAAATCAGTGAAGTTTACCAATTATTTTTTGACGAAGAAGAGTCGGTACAAAATTTTGCACGACAACTTACGGAGCTGGACGTGGTTCATTATGCAGAGCAGATTCCTATTGTACGACCTGTTCTAACGCCCAACGACCTTGGCCCTGAAAGTGGTACTGGAAATCAATGGGGATTGTGGAAAATCAATGCTCAGGAAGCCTGGAATATCAGCACCGGAAGTACAGAAATCAGGGTTGCTATTGTGGATGATGCCATACTTACAACTCATCCGGACCTCATTCCAAATCTCGTTCCGGGTTACGATGTTGCCGACGACGACAACGATCCGATGCCAAACGAAGTCGCAATGTCTCATGGAACGCATGTTGCCGGCATTGTAGGAGCTGCCACCAACAATAACGCAGGAGTGGCTTCTATAGGTTTCGGCTTGAAGATTATTCCCGTCAAAAGTTCGAATGTTCCTCAAACCATTTCCGATGCATATTCCGGAGTGATTTGGGCGGCAGACAATGGAGCTGATGTCATCAATATGTCGTGGGGAAGCGATGGTTTTAGCACAACGGGTCAAAATATTATCAACTACGCACACGATGCAGGATGTGTGAATGTTGCAGCCAGCGGCAACGACAATATTTCAACAACCTTTTATCCTGCGGGCTATAACAATGTTCTCAGCGTTTCGAGCACCAATTCCGGAGACTTTAAGAGCGATTTTTCAAATTTTGGAAGTTGGGTAGATATATCTGCTCCCGGAAGTCAGATTCGGAGCACTTACATCGGAGCAGGATTTCAGCCTACATATGCCAATAATTCCGGAACTTCAATGGCCTCGCCTATGGTTGCCGGACTTGCCGGTCTGGTGCTCTCTGTGAATCCGGATCTTCCACAGCAACAAGTCATAGATTGCATCATTAATACTGCTGACAACATCACTGTCCTCAATCCGAATTACATTGGTCAACTGGGTTCAGGGCGCATCAACGCACACCTTGCAGTACTTTGTGCCCAGGCAACCATCAATGCCCCTCCGGTAGCCGTTATCAATTCCGGAAATACAGTGGCTTGTCCGGGAGGTTTGGTACAGTTCTTCGGTAGTTCTGCGGGTGGATTGGCAACAGAGTACGAATGGACTTTTGAAGGTGGAAATCCGGCAACTTCAAATGAGCAGAATCCGATTGTGGCCTATGCCGAAACAGGTTTCTACGATGTAAGCCTCAGCGTAACCAATCCTTTTGGGGAGAACGATCTCAGCCTCCCAAACCTGGTGGAGATTTCGTCCAATGGAATCGACGTGATATTTACCGAAAACTTTGAAAACGGCACGCTCGAAGGAATCGGTTGGAGTCTCGAAAATCCCGATGGTGATTACGGGTGGGAAATTTCTACTGTTGGAGGCTCTGTAATGGGGACAAAAGCCGCCCGCGTCAATCTTTTCAATTACAATGCTACAGGACAGCGTGATGGTTTGATAACACCCCCAATTAATTTAAACAACCACACCAATGTACAACTGGATTTTCAACACGCGCATCGAAGATATTCGTCAGAATATTCAGATTCATTAATTGTATATGTTTCAATCGACGGAGGTGCTAGTTTTCCGTTCAGAATTTTGGAAGCTGCAGAAAACGGTAGTGGAACTTTCGCTACAGGAACCATACTTAATGAGAACTTCGTGCCTGCCAATGGAACTGATTGGTGTTTTGGTGGAGACGTCGGCACCGCATGTTTTTCACTGGATCTTAGTGATTTTGACGGTGAATCAGATGTTCGGATAAAATTCGAAACCTATAATGATTTTGGTAACAACATCTACATCGACAATGTTGAGCTGTCTGGAAATTGCAATATGATAGAAGCTGCTCCCATTGCAGATTTTAGTGCATTTGTATCCTCAATTTGTGAAGGAGAGTCAATACAATTCA
>CAZJLZ010000239.1:0-5345 GCA_964546775.1 uncultured Cryomorphaceae bacterium
GTAGAGCATTGGCGTTCCTGTCGCTCGTAACCCATAGCCGGTGCCTTCAGGAACTTCAAAATCAAGTTCAACGGTGGATTCGCCAGCCTCTAAATAAAATGTTCCTTCAGCAACTACATCTCCGGTATTGTCTACCACCTGAATCGTCCGGTTGCCATCTCCCTGGGCATACACCAGAACTGATTTAATGATGATGTCCTCGTAGGAATCAAACACCAGCCAGTACGCTGCATTGGTATGCATTGCTCCGTTACCGCTGTTGTCCTCTTTTCCTCCGAATTCAATTTCTCCCCCAAATACATTCGCATCCTCAACATAAAATGAAGTGGTTTCATTGATGAACGGAGTTTCGAAAAGGGTTCCGGTTCCGAGAATTTCGCCACCTGCCGGAACATCGTACCAACGCAAATTATCTCCCACTGCAGTCAATTCGGCCACACCCGGTGCAGGAATGACATCACCCTCAGCCAAAGGAGCGTCGGGTGATTCATTGACAATAACTTCAATCGCTTCGGAAGTGAAATCACTGCAATCACCTTCAATGGTTACAGAATAAACTCCTCCTTCCGTAACTTCAATACTTTGGGTGTCGGCACCATTTGACCATTCATAACTATCGGCTTCAGAGGAAGTGAGCATTACAGATTCTCCTTCACACAATTCAAGTTCACCGGAAACCTCAACTTCGGGAGTCTGATCGGGTACGGCTTCAACAGTAAAGAGCGAAGAATTCGAGTAGCAGCCGTCTTCGAAAAAGACGGTAACGCTGTAACCACCGGCACTGGTAACATCAATACTCTGTGTGTCTTCTCCCGTAGACCAGTAATATGCAGATCCTTCGGTTGCCGTGAGTGTAACTGTAGTTCCTTCACATATCACAGCAGGTCCGTCGCTGGTGATGGTCACGGGCTGTGAAATACAGGTATTTTCAACTACTGTTAAAGTTTGATTGGCTCCAATGATTTCGATGGTTTCAACTCCTCCGGCAGGCCATTTTATAATCAGGGAATCGACCGACTCGGCTGATCCCAGTCCAAAGTGTACCTGAAAGGAATTGTTGATCCCATAACTCTCTCCTGAACGAACCTCACGGATCTGTACACCCCAATCACCGTAAATTTCCACCCTTGTTCCAATGGCATTCCGATTGCTTTCGATGCCTTCCAGATTCAATGCTAAATAGTTGTTGTCGTTTCCGTCATTGAGCCAGAGAACGTCATCGTTGTTAAAATCAGGATCGACATATCCCCCGCCATAACTTGAATAGACATCCAAAAACCCGTCGTTATTCAAATCACCAATGGCAAATGAATGCATGGTATCGTCAAAAGGGAATAATCCAGTTACTTCAGTAAACGTTCCGTCTCCATCGTTTTTATAATACCCATCGGCCCATCCGGCAAGAATCACATCTACAAATCCATCGTTATCAAAATCGCGCATCAAGCCTTGCAGAAAATATTGATTCACTTCCAAACCACTGCCTTCCGTAATGTCCGTAAAATATCCGTTTCCATCGTTCTCGAGAAGTTTTACCTCACTCGCGTGATTGGTGATCATACAATCCATGTCGCCGTCGTTGTCAATATCTGCAAAATCGGCCGTCCAGGATTGCGCGTATATTACCAACCCACGATCCAGTGCATCTTCTGTGAAATTTCCTTCGCCGTCATTTATAAAGAGAACGTTAATCCGGCGCGGATCATTCGGATTGGTTACACCTTGTCTGCATTTGGCAATGTAAAGATCGATATGGCCGTCGTTGTTGACGTCCGTCCAGACACTCCCGTAATTCCCTGAATTGTCAGAAGCAGGAACGGTAGCCATGTCTATCCAATCGTTCTGAAGTTCCAGATCGCCATTGCCCTCATTTCCCCAAATCAGGCTCTCGGCTACATCATTAAGACCCAGAATATCCAACCAGCCGTCATTGTTCATATCCACCATGTTGCAAGCCTGCATAAACGTGCTGCCGGGAAGTTCAACCAACTCACTGCTGCCGGCCGCGTCAATCATCACCAAATGAACTCCGTCAAAACTTCCTCCGGAAAAAACGTCATTGTGGCCATTGTTATCTACATCGCCAATACACATTCCCCACTGGTTTTCATCGGATACCAACCCATAATCGTAGAGCGTAAACGAACCATCCGGATTTTGATATTCTACCATAACTCTTCTTGAGAGGTTCATATGTACAATGTCGTCCAGGCCATCGCCGTTCATATCTGACACGCCGACACAACCACCGCTGTTAAACGTTTGATTGAGTTGATCATTGGAATTTGAAAAGGATAATTGCGCGTTGGCGGAAGTATGGAACAAAAAAATTGTTGCTCCAAGAAGTAAAAATCGTGTCATAAGTGTGTGCTGAATTTGGTTAATGATTGTCCTTGCGGCTGCAAGATAATTGAAACGAGCCGAACGCGGAAATGAGAGAATAACGCATTATTGTATTCTTGACTGAAATATAATGTTCCTTCAGTCCTTCGACGATCCAAACCGATCGATGATAATGTCCGCCAGTTCTTCCCCGATTCTCTCCTGGGCTTCTACAGTTGCTGCTCCGATGTGGGGGGTCAATGAAATTTCTTCTTTGGAGAGCAGGTCCTGTCGTGGCGCAGGTTCGTTGTCAAACACATCGAGTCCGGCAAAAGACACCTTCCCGGAATCAATCGCAGCAAGCAAAGCGTCTTCATCGATTACACCTCCACGGGCAGCATTTACAATGCGAACGTCGGTTTTCATTTTGTTGAATTCTGATGTTCCAATCATCGGTCCAGACGGTTGAGCTGGTACATGCATGGAAATAAAATCGCTTTGTTCCAACAATTCGCTGAGTCCTGTTTTTACGATTTTCACCCTCACCGTTTCGGCGTTGAAGATTGGAATATCAACGTAAACATCATCGCGATGATGGTCCGCTACCACTACTTTCATTCCAATTCCAAGTGCATATCGCGCAACGCTTTGACCAATTCGTCCGAAGCCGATAATTCCGAGCACCTTTCCACGCAGTTCTATTCCCTTTCCGTATTTCTTCTTCAGAGACGCACAACTTGCGCATCCTGTTTCGGGCATTTCGCGCTTCGACATCTGAACACAGCGCGCGGTCTTGAACAAGTGGGTCATGACCAGTTCGGCGACTGACTGCGACGATGCTGCCGGAGTATTCACCACTTCAATTCCTTTGTTTCGTGCATATTCTACATCAATGTTATCCATCCCGACCCCACCGCGGCCAATCATTTTTAAACCAGGGCAATGGTCGATCAATTCACGCCGAACCTTGGTGGCACTTCGTACCAACAGCACTTCGTACCCTTCGCGGTTAATTGTATCCGCCAATTGTTCCTGTAGCACATGTTCGGTAACAACGGTATACCCCGCACTTTCCAAAATTTCAATTCCTGCCGGTGACAGTCCGTCGTTGGCCAATATTTTCTTCATCTGTTGAGGATGGTTTTTGTTTGATTCAAACTTTATTTTTGAGTTCGTGCATGGCTTCCACGAGCACCTTCACACTTTCGATTGGAAGCGCGTTGTACATGGAAGCACGGTAGCCTCCAACGGAACGGTGTCCTTTCAATCCACTGATGCCTGCTGACTTCCACAATTCATCGAACGCTGGACGATGGGCTTCATTTTTGAGATCAAAAGTTACGTTCATATTGCTTCGATCTTCGACCGCCGTTTTGCCTTCGAACAGATCATTGTTATCGATTTCGGCATATAACGTTTGAGCTTTTATCTGGTTGAGTTTTTCGATTGCCGCTACTCCACCGAGCCCTTTCATCCACTCGAGCGTGAGCATGGAAACGTATACCGAAAATACCGGCGGAGTATTGAACATGCTTTCCTTTTCAATGTGTTTTTGGAGGTTGAGCATAGAAGGAATATCGCGGCCGGTTTTGCCGAGCAATTCCGGGTTTACTATGTAGACTGTCGTTCCCGCGGGACCTAAATTTTTCTGTGCTCCGGCGTAGATCATGGCGTAATCCGCGACATTGATCTCACGGCTGAAAATATCCGAGGACATATCGCAGATCATCGGAACCGGACTCCGGGGAATGGTTTTATATTGTGTTCCGAAAATGGTGTTGTTGGAAGTAAAATGAAAGTAATCCGAGTCCGACGGGATGTTGAAGTTTTTCGGGATATAGTTGAAATTCTGATCTTCAGAACTCGCGATAACATCGACTTCCCCTACTCGTTTGGCTTCTTTGATTGCATTGCTCGCCCAGGTTCCGGTGTTGACATAGGCTCCTTTTCCGCCTTGTTTCATGTAGTTCAGCGCCGTGATATAAAATCCCAGGCTCGCCCCACCTTGTAAAAAAAGCACTTCGTAGCCGTCTGGTACGTTAAGCACTTCCTTCACCAAATTCTTCGCCCGATCCATCACTTCAACAAATTCTTTGCTGCGGTGAGACATTTCGAGAATAGACAGTCCTGTACCGCCAAATTCAATGACTGCCTCCGATGCTTTCCGCATTACTTCGGGAGGTAAAATACAAGGACCTGCGCTGTAGTTGTGGATTTTCATTGGGATGCTTTGCTTTTTAGGAATATTCGTGAATGTACTCAAAGTGAAATCACCGTTTAAAAAGGATATGCAAAGTTGAGAAAAAAATAGTGGTTAATGGTTAGTGGTTAATGATTTAATGGTTAGTGGTTAATGCTCTAATGGTTAATGGTTAATGGTTAATGGATTGGTCGTGATGATTAGAGATGTATATGAAATTGAGAAAAATTATTAGTTTTGGATCATGTCGGATAATATCCTGAAGAAGAAGAGTTTGTTGTTTGCTATACGGATAGTGGAGCTGAATAAATTGCTGGTTGCGGATCAGAAAGAGTTTGTTCTTTCCAGACAATTGCTGCGGAGTGGGACTTCAGTAGGTGCGATGGTAAGAGAAGCGGAACACGCAGAATCAAAAGCTGATTTTATTCATAAGCTTGCCATCGCTCAAAATGAAATCAACGAGTCACTATATTGGCTCGAACTGCTTTTTCATACAAATTATCTGAATTTAGCGGAATACAATAGTTATGAAACCGACGCTGTTGAATTGCTGAAATTATTGACAAGTAGTATCCGGACTGCAAAATCGCGGTTGGGCTAATGGTTAGTGGTTAATGTAGTAGTGGTTAATGGTTAGTGGTTAATGCTATATTGATTAATGGTTGACTTTTCATTCACCATTAAATCATTCACCGTTAACCATTAAAAAAAGTTATTCGCCCGTAAGTGGATTGGTACCGGTGCGATTCTTGTTTAGGTCCGGTTTGGCGGGATCGTTGAAGTTTTTATCGCGGTCATCTCTTTCGCGTTTGAAATCAACTTC
>CAZJLZ010000240.1:0-5815 GCA_964546775.1 uncultured Cryomorphaceae bacterium
GGAGATGACCCGCATACCGGAAATTCGATTTCGTCAATTGGTTTCTGAAAATGCGTATCTGAAATCGGTAGAATCCATTCAGAATGAAATTCAGTTGGGCAATATATACGAACTCAATTATTGTATTCCTTTTGAAGCTACGGTACTTTCACTCGATGTTTCGACCTTGTACCGATTGATGAATGAAAGAACACAGGCCCCTTTTTCAGTATATTATTCTGATCTCCAACGAGCTTTAATGTGCGGTAGTCCGGAGCGTTATCTCAGGAAAAGAGGTGACAAACTAACCTCACAACCCATCAAAGGAACCTGTCGGAGAGGATCTGATGAAACAGATGACTTCTTGAAAAATCAATTGAGAAATGATCCAAAGGAGCGGGCAGAAAACATCATGATAACAGATATCGTGCGCAACGATTTATCTAAAATTGCGGCTCCTCAATCTGTTTGTGTCGACGAGCTTTGTGAAGTATACACTTTCAAAACGGTGCACCAGTTAATCTCTACCATTTCAGCGACTTTATCTACAGATAAAACTCCGATAGACGCCCTTCGTGCCACGTTTCCTATGGGAAGCATGACCGGAGCCCCGAAGATAAATGCTATGAAGTTCATTGAGTACTTTGAAGTATGTAAGCGAAACCTGTATTCCGGTGCTTTCGGATATTTTGAGCCCAATGGTGATTTTGATTTTAACGTTGTGATTCGCAGTTTTCTTTATGAGAAATCAACTGGCAATTTATCTTTTGAAGTTGGAAGCGCCATTACAAACCGGTCATCACCCGAAAATGAATATGCAGAATGTTTGCTGAAAGCAGAGGCATTGCTGAACACAACCAAATCACCGAACCATGTGGAGTAGGTTCTTGCCGTTTGTGCAGAAGTACAACCTGTTTGAAAAGGATGACCATTTGTTGCTGGCTATGAGCGGAGGAGTTGATTCAATGGTGCTCGGACATTTATTGGTCAGGGCAGGTGTCTCTTTCGAAGTGGCTCATTGCAACTTTCAACTGCGGGGTAAAGACTCAAATCTCGATCAGGAATTGGTAGAAAAGTGGTGCAGACAACAACGAGTGACGTGTCATAACCGTCAATTTCAGTTGATTTCAGCGGCTGAGGGAAAATCTGTACAACTGGAAGCCCGGCGCGTTCGATACGAATGGTTCGAAGAATTGATGAGTCGACATCAATACAATAAGTTGGTTACCGCACATCACGCTTCCGACAATGCCGAGACTTTATTCATTAACCTGTTGCGCGGTACCGGAGCGAAAGGTTGGGTGGGAATTCCAATTGAAGACAACAACCGGATCCGCCCGCTGCTGTTATTCTCCAAGTCAGAAATTCTGAAGTATGCGGCATCAAATTCTGTCGAATTCCGCGAAGATGAAAGCAATTCGGGCGATCAATATTTACGCAACCGGATTCGGCATCAAATTGTTCCCAGTTTTTCTGAATTAAAACCAGGATTTGAGTCTCGGGTTTCGGAAAACCAGATGATGCTTGGACAATTCGTTCATCTAACAAGCAAATTAATAGACCTCCAGAATCCCGGCGTTTTTAAACAAGAAGATCAGCAGACCATCATTCATTACCGAAAAATTCAACCTGAAGAGTTTGCCGATCTTATTTTGTTTTATTGGCTCCAGCCCTTCGGATTCAGTGCTGCTCAGTCAAGTGAAATTCTGTTATCGCCTTCCACCGGTAAACAATTTTTCAGTGTTTCTCATCGACTATTGATCAACCGCGACGAGTTGTTGATTCAATCGTACACAACTGAATCCAGTCAAAACGAAACCACCGAAATATTTCGGGGGCAGGAGACGGTCGACTGGCCATTGAGACTTCATATTTCCGAAGTTACAACCCACGATTTTTCAATTCCGAAGGTGGCTTCTATGGCCGCTCTGGATATGGACAAACTCAGTTTTCCGCTCTTATTGCGAATCTGGAGAAAAGGTGATCGCTTTCAGCCATTGGGTATGCGCCAGCAGAAACTAATCAGCGATTTTTTGATCGATGAAAAAGTGAATCGCTTTGATAAAGAGCAACAATGGGTACTGGAATCGAACGGCCGGATTGTTTGGCTCGTAGGTAGAAGAATTGCAGATTGGGCGAGTGTAACCGATAAAACCAAACACGTACTATTGCTCGCTTTGAATAAAGGAAGTTGATTTTCACAATTTTTATAATGAGAATACAAGCATTGGCTTCCTTTCCAGTGCATGCCTTCTTTTAATTTCAGTAGATTTGCCAACAGATAAACAGCTTTCCGAATGACCGTGAGAATCACAGCTATTAATTCCTTTCTGATATGTTTTTTTACCGTTTTGTTCTCTGGGGCTACGGCCCAGATATACGACCCGGTTTCGTGGACTTTCTCTGTTGAAGAACGCGGAGAAAATTTTGCCGTTCTTTCGTTAAAAGCTGAAATAGAAGAAGGTTGGCATGTGTATGCAACTGAACTTCCGAACGACGACGGCCCGATTGCAACGTCTTTTACGTTTGAGTCGGCAAAACATTACAAGCTCGATGGAAAGATAATAGAGCCGGAATTCATCACGAAACACGATCCGAATTTCGATATGGATCTGAATTTTCACGATGGTTCAGCACATTTCAAACAACGCATCAAGCTCAAAACAGACGAGGCATTTACGGTGAATGGATATTTGACATTCATGACTTGCGATGACGAGAAATGTTTGCCCCCCGAAGATGTTGAATTTATGTTCAGTATTCCTGCATCCAAGGGTACTGATAAAGCCAAAGAAACAGACGAAGGGAATTCAGGACTGCAAATCGGAGGATCGAATCCGCCAATTGAAAACGGCATTTTGGAACCCGTAAAATGGAGTTTTGAAATCGAAGAAACGGCTCCGAATCAATACGTATTCATTGCTACGGCCGATATCGATGACACGTGGCATATGTATTCTCAGCACCTCGAGAGCCTGGATGGTCCGTTGCCTACTGAATTTATTTTCGAGCAAGTTGAGGGATTGAAAATGGTCGGAAGCGTTTCAGAACCGACACCCATCACCAAGTACGATTCTGTATTTGAAATGGAACTGAGCTATTTTGACCACAAAGCGGAGTTTCGGCAAAAATTTGAAAACACCGGAAGCATGGTCGCCTTGGTGGGTTCAGTTGGTTTTATGGCCTGCGATGATGAAAAATGTGTCTTTCCCGATCCGGAGGAATTCAGATTGGTGCTGCCTGGAAAGAAAGAGGTTGTTAGTGTCGAAACTACAGACGAAGGTGACAGCGAAAGAAAAGGTATGTTAAGTATTTTTTTGATTGCATTTTTTAGTGGATTGGCAGCGCTATTAACACCTTGTGTGTTTCCAATGATTCCTCTTACCGTAAGTTTCTTTACAAAAGGTTCGGAAAATCGAAGAAAGGGGGTCATTAGAGGAGTCTGGTATGGAGTGTCAATATTTCTGATTTATGTACTATTGAGTGCTCCATTCCATATACTTGATTCCCTTAGCACCTCAATTTTGAATGAGATTTCAACCAGCATCCCTCTGAATATTTTCTTCTTTGTAATGCTCTTTGTTTTTGGAATTTCCTTTTTGGGTGCATTTGAAATTACCCTTCCATCTAGTCTGGTTAATAAAGTAGATAGTGCCTCAGATATAGGAGGTTTTGCGGGTATTTTTTTGATGGCTTTGACCCTAACCATTGTTTCATTTTCTTGTACTGGGCCGGTGCTTGGGGGATTATTGGCCGGTGCATCACAAGCTGGTGGAGATCCATGGCATTTAACAGCAGGTATGGCGGGATTTGGAGTTGCGCTCGGATTGCCGTTTGCTTTGTTTGCGATTTTCCCTGGATTATTAAACTCTTTGCCACAATCAGGCGGCTGGTTAAACACGGTCAAAGTATTTCTTGGATTTCTGGAAATTGCGTTTGCCTTCAAATTTCTTTCGAATGCAGATTTAGTAGTTCAGGCTGGGTATTTAACACGTGAGGTATTTATTGCAATTTGGATAGGTATATTCGGTACACTGGCATTGTATCTCTTCGGAGCATTTCGCTTACCGCATGATAGTCCAATTGAGAAATTGTCAATAACGCGGGTACTCATGGGAGTAGTCACTATAGTTTTTACGATCTATCTGATTCCCGGTATGTGGGGAGCACCATTAAAAATCATTAGTGGATTTCCTCCTCCACTAAACTATAGTGAAAGTCCAACAGGATTTGGCGGTAGTGGAATAGCCGCGAACGAAGAAATTTTGCCGGAAAAGGCTCATGCGACTGTACATGGTTTAACGGCGTTTAAAGATTACGAAGCTGGATTGGCTTATGCAAAAATGGTAAATAAACCTGTATTCATTGATTTTACAGGACATGCCTGCGTGAATTGCCGAAAAATGGAGGAAAATGTTTGGTCAGAGCCGGAAGTATTATCTCGCTTGAAAAACGAAGTCGTACTCATCTCTCTTTATGTGGATGACAAACGGGATTTACCGGAAAGCCAGCAAGTTGAAGTAACCATTGGTTCTAAAACGAAAACTCTGAAGTCCATCGGAAATAAGTGGAGTTATTTTCAGGCTAGTCGCTATAAAAGCAATTCGCAACCGCTCTATGTTCTCATGGATCACAACGAAGAAAACCTTGTAGAGCCCATGGCATACGATCTGGATGTAGACAATTACGTGGAATGGCTTGATGCCGGTATAAAGGCATTTAAAGAACAAAGTTCCAACTGATTCAGAATTATTTCCGCGTTTACTTCAAATTAGTACTTTTGGTACAAACCGTGTTTGATGCCAGAGAACATCCGTAACCATTTTATAGAAGCCCGAGCCGTACTCGAGGCTTTCCTTAACGATTCCAATGCTTTTTCGTCCATAGCATCGGCAGGAGAAGCGATGGCTCAATCACTGAAAAGGGGTGGTAAAATAATTTCATGCGGAAACGGGGGCAGCATGTGCGATGCCATGCATTTCGCTGAAGAGCTCACCGGTCGTTATCGCAATGACCGACCCTCCATGGCGGCCATTTCAATCTCCGATCCATCACACATCAGTTGTGTAGCCAATGACTACGGCTATGAATTTGTTTTTTCAAGATTTTTGGAAAGTGTTGGAAATGATGGCGATGTGTTGTTGGCCATCAGTACTAGCGGCAACTCTGCCAATGTGGTTCGTGCTGCTATTACCGCAAGAACCCGCGGTATGAAAGTCGTTGGATTAACCGGAAAGGACGGAGGGAAACTGGCTCCGCTCTGTGATTTAGAAATCCGTGCACCTCAATCAGATTATGCGGACAGGGTGCAGGAAATCCATATCAAAGTGATTCATTCTCTGATCGATTATTTGGAACGAAACAGGTAGAAAAAGTATGTTGGTCAAAACTTTCGGAAGCGCGGTATACGGTGTAGAAGCCATTACCATTACCGTTGAGACCAATATGGCCAAAGGCATCAAGTTTTTCCTCGTTGGTTTGCCGGATAATGCGGTTAAGGAAAGCGAGCAACGCATCAAGGCTGCGCTACAGAATATTGGATATCGGGTTCCGGGAAAGAAGATAGTCATCAACATGGCGCCAGCGGATATTCGGAAGGAAGGCTCTGCGTATGATCTAACGTTGGCAATGGGTATTCTGGGAGCATCAGGCCAGATCAATGATGAACAACTCGAACAGTATATGATCATGGGAGAACTTTCACTCGATGGGGGACTTCAACCCATCAAAGGAGCATTGCCCATTGCCATTCAGGCCCGCAAGGAAGGTTTCAAAGGGTTTATTCTTCCTGAGCAAAACGCCAAGGAAGCTGCAATAGTCAATGATCTTGCGGTCT
>CAZJLZ010000241.1:0-3055 GCA_964546775.1 uncultured Cryomorphaceae bacterium
TTGTGGAAATACCTCGCAACTTGTTCAGGTAATCAATGTAGTTGACACTACTGCACCTGAATTCGACGGTGACATCGAGGATTTCTCTGTAGAATGTACCGACGATGTTCCTGAAATGGAAGAACTGACCGCTACTGACAACTGTTCTGATGAAGTGTTGGTGTGGTCTTTTGAAACTTCTCTCGAAGGTGGCGACACAACATGTGTGGTTACCGACGCAGTTGGACCCGGTATTGACTGGAGTATTGTACTCTTTAACTTTCCCGGTGCTACTGATTACTATGTTTTCAGCGAGCCCGGAACTTTTGAGGTGTACAACGACGGTACAGCTCTGTTAACAGGTACAGTTCAGGCCATGGACAATCCTGCTCAACAGTGGTTGGTGTTCATTACCCTTGAAAACAAACGCAACTGGAATGACTGGAGCGCTTTGGGTCGCGATTACAAAAATGACCTGCTTTTGGCCGGTAACAATTACCTGGACTGGAGCTACTACGAAATGGACAACGACAACTCATTCCTGATTGGCGCTGGTGATTTCGCTGGTTCATTCCTGCAACTTTCCCACTACCCTGTTAACTACCTCTACGGATTCCAATGCGGAATAGCTGCCAACAACAAAAACGCAAACTTCGGTATGTCGGGCTGGTTCCGCTACGAAGGTTTTGTAGATGGTGTTGCGGTTGACGGACACGGTGACGTGAACGTGGACAAGGAGTGTGAAGAAAACAATCTTGAAACCGAATGTCTTTACGAAATTGAGCGCTACTGGATAGCTGTTGACGAATGCGGCAACACCAATATCGCCAACCAAACCATCACGGTAGAAGATACTACTGCTCCTGAATTTACCGTAACTCCGGAAGATTTATTCCTGGATTGCTACGACCAAATTCCTGCTCCAGATGCTTCAGCTCTTGAAGCTGTTGACAACTGCGGCGGACTGGTAGTCATTACTTTTGCTGACGACATTCTGATTGGTTCTGAGTGCGACGGAGTAATCTCCCGCTCTTACGATGCCATTGACGAGTGTGGAAACCTCGCTAAATACATCCAAACCATCACCATCCTCGACGACAGCGCTCCTGTTCTCGACGGTGTACCTGCCGACCTTACCCTCTCTTGTGAAGAAGAGGTTCCGGCTGCAGCCATCGTTACAGCTACAGACAACTGCGACGCAGATGTGATTGTTGATTTCAACGAAGAAGAAATTGCCGGCAACTGCCCGCAGGAATACGTTCTTGTTCGCACATGGAATGCTGTTGACAGCTGTGGAAACGAAGTTTCTGCAACCCAAATCATCACCATTGTAGACGAACAGGCTCCTGTTATTACAGAATGTCCGGCTGACGCGAACTACGACTGTATCGACGACGTTCCTGCTGCCGATATCTCACTGGTTTCTGCTACAGACAACTGCGGACTGGTTACCATCACCCACGTAGGTGATGTTACCGAAGGCGACGAGTGCTCCGGAACCATCATCCGCACTTACCTTGCTACCGATGAATGTGGAAACAGCACACAGTGTGTTCAGACAATTACCTACAACGACAACGTTGCACCGGTATTTGTGAACGCTCCGGGTAACATGACTGCTGATTGTGCAAACGTGCCGGATCCTTCTGAGGTGACTGCTACGGACAACTGCTCTGATGTAACCATTACTTTCGAAGAGACTGAGTTCTCTGGTGGATGTCCGGGCGTTATTCAACGCGTATGGACCGCTACTGACGAATGTGGAAACGTGGCCGTTCACGAACAGTACATCAACCTGATCGATACCGTTGCTCCTGTTTTCAATGGTCTACCAATTGATCTTACCATTGAATGCGATCAACCTATTCCTCCGGTTGCCGACGTAACTGCGTTTGACAATTGCGATGAATCGGTTGTTGTAATCTTTACCCAGGAAGAAGTTCCCGGA
This sequence comes from uncultured Cryomorphaceae bacterium, assembly GCA_964546775.1. GTDB lineage: Bacteria > Bacteroidota > Bacteroidia > Flavobacteriales_D > SKUL01 > SKUL01. Next base: position 1,928 of record CAZJLZ010000241.1, read on the forward strand.
GCATGTGCTGATGAATTGACCATATACCGCACCTGGACCGCGACAGATACTTGCGAAAATTCGTCCAGCCATACTCAGGTGATCAATATCGTTGATACAACCGCACCGGTTTTCGATATGGAAAACACTGAAATCACCGTCTCTTGCGACGAGATAGTTGAAATTATCACACCGGGTGCTTTTGACAATTGCGATCAAAGTGTGGAAGTAGAAGAAGAATTTATTACAACTTCTGGTGATTGTCCGAATGAATGGACGGAAGTCTACACCTGGACAGCTACTGACAATTGTGGCAACTCTTCTGAAGTTTCCCTGACGATCAATTATATTGATGAGGAAGCTCCGGTTTTCACAGAAGTTCCCGAAGCTATCGAAGTAGCTTGTGACGCAGAAATTCCAGCGTCAGAAGCGACTGCAACAGACAATTGTGGAGAGGTAACCATCACTTCTACCGATAGTGAAATTCTTGACGATGATTGCGCCGGATTTATCATCCGCACATTCACGGCAATCGATGCCTGTGGCAATTCCATTACGGCAACACAAGTCATTGACATCATTGACGAAGTTGCTCCAGTGATTACAAGTTGCCCTGAAAATGCCAGCTACGATTGTATCGATGACATTCCGGCACCTGACACCAACCTCGTCTCTGCAGAAGACAATTGTAGCGAGGTTGCGATCATTCATGTTGGAGATGAACAGGACGGCGATGATTGTACGGGAATAATTATTCGTACGTACCGCGCAACGGATGCTTGTGGCAACAGTACTGATTGTATTCAGATAATCGAATACAACGACGATGTTGCTCCTGTATTTGTGAATGCTCCACAGGATATGACCGTGGATTGTTCCAACCTTGCCGATCCTATGGAAATCGAAGTGATCGACAACTGTAGTGAGGTAACTGTTGAATTCGAAGAAACCGAATTCTCAGGCGGCTGCCCCGGTGTTCTTCACAGAGTTTGGACGGCTACTGACGAGTGCGGAAACGTTTCGGTACACGAACAATTCATCAACCTGATTGACACCATTGCCCCTGTTCTTCACAATCTACCTGAAGATGCTGTATACGAATGCAGTGATGACATCCCTGAAATTTTGGAAGGAATGGTATTGCAAGGT
>CAZJLZ010000242.1:0-8140 GCA_964546775.1 uncultured Cryomorphaceae bacterium
AGAAAGAAGAAAAAGAAATCTACTTGTTGCGAAAAATTTAAGAAAAAAGGCAAGTTCTGTAAAAGCTGTCCTTGCAGTTGGGCTTAAATTTATTCTTCTTTCACTTTCTTGCCTTCTTTAAAGTACATTACTCTTTTTACTTTTCCTTTCTCCCATCCAGATTTTACTGGCGCAGTCTACCTGCTCCGAAGCACAGCCTGTTACGGAAGGCGTATACGTGGTTGACTCTGTAACCGGCACAGAAGTTCCCTTACCTGTTTGCGCCACAGGTGGCGGTGGAGCCACAGCGGGAGTATGGTTCTTGTACAATACCCCCGAAGATAGATCGGTTACCATCACCACCGACCTGCCCGGAACCGGAGGTGTCGACACGCGGGTACATGTACATACCGGCGTTTGTGGAAGTCTCATCTGCCTCGATGGCGATGATGACAGTGGTAGTGGAGTTTCCTCGCTGCTTACTTTTGAAGCAGAGGCCGGTGTGAACTATTATATTTCCTTTGACAATAAATGGACTTCCAGTGGCTTTCATTTTGAAGTTATCGAAAATGAACCGGGTGAAATTCTCTTTGGATTTACCTCTGTATTCAATAGCACAATCGGCTACACCATTGGTGTCGTGGATATGAACGGAGATTTCCTCGACGATCTGGTTTCTACGAGTAGCACTGAAATTCAAATTAACTTTCAGCAGGAAGAAGGCGGTTTCGAAACAGTAACTTTCGAAACAGATACGGTTGAACATACGGCGAGCTGGAGTATCACCGCCGGAGATCTCGACGGCAATGGATACAATGATTTGATGTACGGAAACGGGCAGGGTGTGGCTTTTCTCTTTGCCAATGATGATGGTACTGCATATTCCCCGGTTGAACCTGAGCAATACATTTTTTGCCAGAGAGGCAACATGGTGGATATCAATAACGACGGTGACCTTGATGCGTTTATGTGTCACGATATTGCTCCCAATGTGTTTTTCCTCAATGATGGAGAAGCGAATATGTTGTTCAATCAAGGCGGTATGGGCAACACTCCCAACGGCGGAAATTACGGATCCATATTCGTTGATTACGACAACGATTGCCTGCCTGACCTTTTTATTGCCAAGTGTAAAGGGGCACAATCACCGGCCAGTATCAATCAAATGCACCGGAATAACGGCGACGGCACATTTACTGAAGTTGCGGAAGAAATCGGATTGGCGGATAGTGTTCAGACCTGGTCTTCAGCGTGGGCTGATTTCAACAACGACGGATTTCTGGATGTTTTTGTGGGAGCCAGTTCCTTAACTGCCGGCGGACACAAACTCATGATGAACAATGGCGATGGAACCTTTAGCAATGTGACCGAAGGTTCTGGATTTGATGAATTTACTTCTACCAGTAACGAGTGGATGACCCACGATTTCAACAACGACGGCTACGCAGATGTTATGGGGGCCGGCAATTGGGTGTGGCTGAACAACGGTGACTTTACTTTCAGTTCTACACCAGTGAACGTAGCAAACGGTGCTGTCGGTGACCTCAACAACGACGGTTTTCTGGATATCGCACGATCCGAAGCTATTTATTACAACAATACCAACGACAACAACTGGATTAAGATCATTACAAAAGGCACCGAAAGTAATTTGGGTGGAATCGGCGCTCGCGTAGAAGTGACCAGCCCAATGGGCACTCAAATTCGCGATGTGCGCGCGGGCGATGGCTTTAGATATGCAAGCAGCCTCAACACACATTTTGGTATCGGGCAGGATGAAGAAATTGAGAAGATCAGCATTTGCTGGCCTTCGGGAATGACTACTGAGGTATTAAACCCAGAAATCAATACCACCATTACGATGATTGAAGAAGTTGTGAGCGTGGATGTGGAACGGCTTGAAGAAAATGATTTTCAAATATTCCCCAATCCTGTGTCGCATACGCTCAACATTTTCACTTCATCATCAAACGCTGGACAGGTGCGTGTATTTGACCTGGCAGGAAAAGTTGTGTTGGAAAAACAACTCACAGGACAAACGCTGGATGTATCCGCATTGATACCCGGTCTGTACCTGTTGCAAATGCAAATCGACGGTGAATTAACAAATCAACGGTTTGTAAAACATTAATCAAGCAGTCCGGGTCATAAAAAAACGATCTGTTCAGCGTCGAAGGTTGATTATACGGTTACCGCTTCACCACTTTGTGTCTGGAAACACCGCGCTCCGAAACGAGTTGTAACAGGTAAACACCTGGGGGTTGATCTGACAAATCGATGGTGAATTGTTGTGCTCCGACGAACAACTGATTGATTATACTTTTTCCGCTAAGGTTTAATACTTTAATGGTCAGTTCAGGAATGGGGTAATTCAACGCAATGGTCAACTCACCTGCCGTTGGATTCGGATAGGTTTGGAAAAGGCTGGAATTGTCATCCTTTAGCCCTACAGGTGCAAAATAGCCGAATGTCAGAATTCCGAAGTCATTAATCATTGATTGTGAGGTGACATTTCCGCTGCTGTTCCCAATGCAATCGCCCGTCGAATTGGACGGGATTTGGTCCCAGGAGCTATCGTTCCATCGCGCCATGGTCACATTGCTACATTCGATACCGCTGAATGCAGGATCTTCCCAAAACAGGCCCACACTGACTTCGTCCGCGGGGTTATTTGTTTCCAGCGACCAATATTCGTAGTCGCTTACTCCATATAACGGGTCATTCACCGGTTCGGTGGAAATATACGCGTTGTTGAAATATTGGGCGGTAAATGCAGTGTTCGAAATGGATGGCCCGCTGATCGATAATCGACTCCAATGATCATCATCGCCAATGGGAAAAACAAACGCATCGTCGCCCACTTTGGTCATGGGTCCATTGACAAATGTTCCGGAGCCACCCATGTTTGAAGTGGCATTGTCAAGAATGGTGACCGTGTTTTCATTTGAGGTGTTGAGCAAGCCATCATTCAGTTGCAAATGGTCGCTGACTTCAACCAGAACAAGCAGGTCTACCCCTTCGTCTGAACTGTTGGAGATCACCAGCTCGTGGAAGGACACTGTGTTGAGACCGTCTATTATTTGTTCGGCATATCCATTGAATTCCACTGCATTGCTCATGGGTACCAGCGAGCCCTGAACATTCAGGTCTCCGTTGATGCGGATGATTTCAGGTGATTGATGCACCAATGAACCAAAAGGCTGGATGTATAAGTCATGGAACTGCACTTCTCCCGCGCCGAATAACGTTGTTGCAATTTGAATATGAACAGTGCCACCTGTTGCGAAAAAAGTGCCGTTGATGGTGAGGTTCGCTGGGAGCTGAAGGTTTAATTCTGCATTGTCCGACATAACAATGCTATCATTTGATGTACTTTGTTCGATAACAGTACCGTCATGATTGAATTCTGCGTCCCCGGTAAGACTCAGGTACATCGACACAGTGCTGAGAATATCGTTGGTGATTGCACCATTTATTGTTGCTGTACCACCTTCCATAATAAAACGAGGCGTTCCACTTCCGGGGGCTTCTCCAAACCAAATCACGTCGCCGTTAACGACGAGTTCTCCGCCGGACATTAGAAACGTCGGTTCATATTCACCGAGTTCATTTTCAAAGGCCATTTCACCAGTTATGTTCAGCGTGCCTCCATGCAGCTCATAACCAGAGTCGTTAGTAACGGAACCATCACCGATGGCAAATACCGCTCCGACAGTTACACTGCCGCCATTTTGAATGCACATACCGCCCGCATCCATTATCCAGCGCTCACCGGAGCTGGCCTCTCCGTCATTAATGGTTATCAGCGCATCTTCTCCGATGATCAATCGCTCTCCGACATTGACCGCACCGCCTTGAACAATCATAAATGATCCGAGTTCGAAAACCAGACGACCGCCATCGGTAAAGTTTACGGCGAAATTGCCACTGTTGACCGTGATCCCCGATCCGGGCCCAATTACCTCAATATCATCTTCGGTGGAGAGATCAGCGGCAATGGTCAGGTTACCACCATTCTGAATCAACATTTCGGCTGGTGAAAAAACAGAATTGGAGGTGATTTCAGGTGAAGCTTGCGCACCGGTATACAAAGCCGGATCTATGATAATGTCTTCTCCATCCAAAGGCCAGTCCGACCAGTTGGCAGCATTGTTCCAGTCGCTGTCCAGGTTGCCCGTCCACGATTGTGATTGCGCGACAGAAATTTGAATTACAGTTAACAATAAAATTAGAGGAGTGTAAAGTGGTTTCATACGTACCTTTTTTCAAAGCGGTTTTTATTATTGCAGTACTATGAAAATAGAAAAATCAGGAGAGAATTACAAACATTCGCATACAATATGGTTTACTGTTCGTCATGATCAAATTCTGCCCGGATTGCCTGTTCTACCCGCATAATTATTACAATAACCCCAATCATTAATAACCCGATTCCAAGTGAAACGGCGATCCAATCACGTGGATTGATAAAAATGCCAATAGGCGACACTACCATCAGAGCAATACCCATGCGAATCAATTCGCTAGCGCCGCGCCGTTGGGCAAAATCCCAGCGGTCCTGCGAACGCATAGAACTTGCGGTTCGGTAGCCATACAAATTGTTAATTTTGGACGGTGGAAACCACTGCATCAACAGACCGCTCATGCCTAAATCAACAGACCGCTCATGCCTAAGGCAATGCGAGAAATGATCAGTATCAGGAAAATGGGACTATTCACAAAATAAAGGTCCGTTCTTGTGAATTTACTGCGATGATTTTAATTTCAACTCATTGGCAGACAAAACTTCTGCACCGAAACAATAACCTTGTGCTTATCGACTTTGATTATCTTCCTCCAGGAGCTCTCCTGTTGAATTTTACCGGAATACAGGTACAATGAACGCAAAATAAATTTCTATTTTGTTCATTCAAAAATTCAGCCAATGCAGTCGCATGATCAACGCAGTTGTCCTGTTTGCGGAGACACCATTTCAGGGAAATTCTGCCATAATTGTGGAGTGCAGTACCAGGGTCGACGAATGACCGCAGCGGTGTTTGTTTCAGACTTGATTGAATCATTTTTCGGAGTTCACCAATCTGTATGGTTTAATATCAGGCACCTGATTAAGCATCCTGACAAAGTGGTGAAGAGTTATTGGAATGGATACCGCCGGGCTTATTATTCTCCGGGACGAATGTTGCTGATAGCCTCGTTGATGCTGGCCCTGAATTTCTTTTTCAATGAGAATTCTTTTCTGGGATTGACGGTTAAATCGGAGAATATTTCGGTGAACATAGGATTCATTCTGTTCTCATTTCCATTATTCGTCCTTTTTACTATGATCACCTATTTCCGTAAACGAAAGAATATATTTGAACACATAGTGCTCAACGCCTATGTTTTCGGATTGGTGATAAGCGTTTTCGTCCTGCTTTCCTGGTTGGAAAACCTGGTAAACAAAGGGTCCCTAATCCTCCTGACGATGCTGTTTATCATTTATTTCATCTGGGTGGCTAGGATATTTGAAAGCAAAAGGTACAAAATCATTCTGATGACAATGCTCAACGCTCTGGTGTTTGTGGCTTTTTTGGGCATAGTTTATCTTTTTATCGATTTTCCGAAAGAGTAATTGATGAATTTATATTAGACATACTCTTTTTGTTTCGAGCCAACTCTCTATTTCTTCATGTCGACTTTTTCCTGAAAAGAGTCCGCTTTTCATATTGGTGCGTGTTTGTTTCCCTGTTCTTTTGTTTAAGGATATATCGCAGGAGAAAAACAAAGGACGGAAAGTAAAACAGCGCTGGAATTGTAAATCACCCTTTCGGGTGAAGATCATAATGTTGAGCTGGAATAGCTTTGTATGTAATTGAAAACATGCGCTACAACTTTCCAAAGCCCAACCCAAATGTTCCGCCTAATAATTTTTCTACTCATTGCTGTCGCACCTTTATGGGTGTTTGCCCAGAACATCGGTATCAACGAAACAGGAGCAAACCCTCATGGCTCGGCCATTCTGGATGTACAATCTACTTCAAAGGGACTGCTTGTTCCCCGAATGAGTACCGCACAACGCACCGCCATTGCATCACCTGCAAATGGCTTATTGGTTTTTGACAATTCTACCACCTCATTTTGGTTCTATGACGGCGGCGCATGGATAGAACTCGTTTCGGGAACAGTTGCCGGAAATACACTGGATGGAGCTTATGATGAAGGAGGGGCTGGTGCCGGGCGTGTCATTACTGCCAACGCGGGAGCAGTTTCTGTACAAGGCACCGACGGAATTGAAGTGACCGGAACCTTTGGTTCGGGTGCGGGAATAGGCAGTCCCGGAGCCGGAACGCGCATGTTTTTCAGTCCACGGAAGGCTGCATTGAGAGCTGGGAACGTTTCTGGAAATCAGTGGAACGGAGCCAATGTAGGGAATTACTCTGCTGCTTTTGGAAATGGTACAACCGCGAGCGGTGTGGGATCTTTTGCCATGGGTCAATATTCAAATGCTTCCGGCGAGAATTCAGTTGCATTGGGCAATAGTGTAGTATCGGGAAACCATTCAATTGGCGGTGGTAATACCAACGGGGTTTCTGGTGATCATTCTGTAGTATTCGGTCAGGACAATAGTGTAACCGGAGATAATGCGGTGGCTATGGGGTATACGAACTTCGTTTCCGGGGATGCAGCGGTAGCAATGGGTGAGACGGCAACGGCTACCGGCTATGCTGCGGTCAGTATAGGAAATTTTACGACAGCCAGTGGTTATTCTTCGTCAGCATTTGGAAATAGTACGACGGCTTCAGGATATGCATCCACGGCATTCGGCTTTCAAACAACTGCCGAATCATATTTGAGTGTGGCTTATGGCCGATTTAATGTTGGTGGAGGAAATGGAAACTCCTGGCAACCACAGGATGCCATTTTTGAAATTGGTATCGGCTCAAGTATTCTCAACAAAGACAATGCTGTTACGGTTTTGAAAAACGGGAACATGGGAATTGGCACCGCGACACCGGGTGCATCACTGCATGTTGATGGCTCGCTCAGAATTGAAAACGGGACCGAAGCCGCGGGCCGGGTGCTTACATCGGATGCAGCAGGAAATGCATCCTGGATTGATCCTGCGTCTTCGGGCGGCACACTCGATGAAGCTTACGATTATGGAGGTGCCGGCAACGGTCGCATCATCACAGCCAATGCAGGAGCAGTTTCTGTTTCCGGAACTGATGGATTTGAGGTTACCGGAACCAATGGCTCAGGCGCTACGGTGGGCAGTCCGGGAGCCGGCACAAGAATGGTGTTTAATCCCAGAAAAGGCGCCTTTCGGGCAGGACGTGTCAGCAACAACTTTTGGGATGACGTGAATATCGGAGAGTATTCGGTCGCTTTTGGCTATACCTGCATGGCTTCCGGATTTTCGAGTATCGCTGTTGGTAGCGGATCCATCTCATCTGGTACGTCGTCGATTGCTATCGGTGAATTGACACAGGCTCAAGGTTCTTTTTCGATGGCCCTTGGTGGTTATTCAACGGCCATCGGCGAAAGTGCCATTGCCTTGGGACAATCTGCCACAGCTCAGGGCGATCTTTCGGTAGCTTTCAGTGAAGGTACCGCAAACGGGGCATCTTCCATAGCTCATGGCCAGGGGGTAGTTTCAGCATCCGGATATGAAGTTGCGTTTGGAAGATATTCTACTACCTACACACCGGTTTCTGCCGGAGGTTATAACTTCAACGATCGATTGTTTGTACTCGGAAATGGCACTTCTTTGGTCAACAGAAGCAATGCCGTAACGGTGCTTAAAAATGGAAATGTGGGTATTGGTACCGATACGCCTCAAAGCACTTTACATGTGGATGGCGAATTTCGTTATGAAGATGGTCAACAGGATGACGGTCGTGTTCTTGTGTCGGATAATAACGGTATTGCCCAGTGGGAGCGAGGATTGGGTTTTCATGCGATTCGTACCGGATCAATAAATTTAGCCGCTTCTGCAAACCTGATTATGAACTTTGCTCTGCACAATTTCGGCAATCACTACAATGCATCAACCGGAGTTTTTACTGCTCCTGTGGATGGAATTTACCAATTCAACTACATTGAGCACAACAATTCTGCTCAGGGTAGTGATACCGGCGTGAACGTTTTGAAAAATGGGGTTCTTGACCGGCAATACGCCACT
>CAZJLZ010000243.1:0-3337 GCA_964546775.1 uncultured Cryomorphaceae bacterium
TTTCAACTGAATTTTGGAACAAACAACCAATTACAACAGGCACATGTTGCAAATTTTTACAAAAGTACTGAGCAAGTTCTGACCAATTCCGTTTATGTTGGCAGCCATTTCAGCTCCGGAAACAAAAATATTGGTCTCAACCTGATGTTCAGATTCGACGTCTATTCGCAGTATTCCGACGCGTTTTCTCCTTCGTTAGCTGCTTCTTACCGCCTTTTTCACTGGTTGGATTGGCAATTTTCTGCTTCCCGTAATTATCGCATTCCCGGGTTCAATGATAGATTCTTGTTTCCAGGCGGGAACTTAAATTTACTGCCTGAAGATGCTTATCAGTTGAGTTTTGGACCGGAATTTAAACTGATCGACCAAAAGGCCATCGGATTCGGGGTCTTGATCAATGGGTTTTACAATCATATTGATAACTGGATACAATGGATTCCTCTTGGAATATACTGGGAAGCGGTAAGCTACAAATCAGTTCAAACAATGGGAGCAAATCTGAATGCCCGTTTCAGATATCAAAAGAGAAACTGGAATGTCACTGGTTCAGGTGATTACAACTACACCCTGGCGCAAAATATGGAATCTGGATTTGACGATGCGCTCGACGGAAATATTCTTCCGCATGTGCCATTACAAAAATTTTCTGCCAACACTGGTATAGGTTGGAAAGCATTCAGTCTTTTTCTGAACGCATCGTACACCGGGAGCCGCTTTATTTCAACCGACAACAGTCGCGAAATGGATCCGTATATATTGACCAATGCAGGCATTGGATACGGGCATTCGTTTCGTGACTTTCATGGATCTTTTCAACTTAAGGTTCACAACTTCACCAATACCAATTATCAGATCATGCCATGGATGCCGATGCCTCTGCGGTATTGTTCCATTACCTTGAAACTAAGTTTCATTAAACCAAAAATTAGAAAATGAAAAAGCTAATTGTCCTTGTTTCCTGCTTTATATTATTGACAATCGCCTGCAAAAAAGAAGATCCCGATCCGGTTTATATCCCTTCCGGTAATTCTGGAGATCCAATAGTATTGATCGCCAACGAAGGCACCTTCGGATCCGGATATGGCACGGTGAGCCGACTCAATCTTAGCAGCGGTGTAATTGAAAACGAATTGTTTTACAACATCAATGGATATCCTGTCGGCAACGTGGTTCAGTCGGTGCAGGTATATAACGATAAGGCATTTGTGATGGTGAACAATTCCGAAAAAATAGAAGTCGTGGATTACCCTGAATTCACATCTGTACATACCATAGAAAATCTTGGCCGAACTCGATATATGGTCATCCATGCCGGAAAAGGTTTTGTTTCGGATTGGAACGTGGACGGAGTGAGGGTAATTGATCTTGACTCATACGATATCACCGGAATCGTTCCAACTGGTTCTGGTGCAGAAGGCATGATTGTGCACAACGGATTGTTGTATGTTGCGAATTCCGGAGGTGATGCTGCTGATAACCGTATTACTGTAATAGATCCGGTAACTGAATCTGTTCTGGATCAGATCGAGGTGGGGGGCAATCCGAATTCGCTGGTAGTAGATGCTGACGGAAACCTTCAGGTCTTGTGCTTCGGAATTTGGGACTGGATGAACCCGGAGAATGATGAAGCTGGTGCGTTGGTGGAAATAGATCCGGCCATCAACGAGGTGATTTCTATCCGAAACTTTAGCTCCTCTGAAGACCATCCTACCGACCTGACGATCGATCACACCGGTCAAAACATGTACTATATACTAAATGGTAATATTTATAAGGTGGAAACAGGTGCGGAAGATTTACCAGATGAACCACTCGTTTCCGGAAATTTTTATGGCCTGGGATATCATTCAGCCGCTCAGACATTAATTGCTACCGATGCACTTGATTTCTCAAACAATGGAAATGTTTACCTGTTTGATGAAAATGGAAATCAGGAAACCGTTTTTGAAGCCGGAGTTGCTCCCGGATCGATTCTGCCGCTTTAACTGTCTGCCAGTATCGCTGCTTTTTGACCGATCCTGCTACCAATGGCGATTCCCATCCCGGCCATGCGAACGGCAACCGTAATCCGGTCTGAAGAGCGTTCGATTATTGGTGTTTTGGAAGGGCCCGTTCCCATTGTCCCGGTCCAACGCAAATCGATGTCGTAATCTTTATCAGGAAGGATGATTTCGCGAAGAATTCGTTCGAGTTCCATCTGAATTATTTCAGTGGTCTTTTGGCTAAATGTATATTCATTCTCAACGTCCAATTGTCTTGCGCCACCCAATAAAATCCGGTTGTCGATATTTCGGAAGTAGTAATAACCGCGATCTATATGGAAGGTTCCTTTTACTTTTAAACCCGAAATAGGTTTGGTAATCAAGACCTGGGCACGCGTTGGTTTTACTTCGAGATGAGGAATCATTTCACGTGCAAATCCATTGGTGGAAATCACCAGCTTTTCGGCACGAAGACTATTCCAATTTGAAAGGTTTATCAATACCTCTTGTTCGGTTTCCTGCCAACCGCTGACTTCGGCGCCATAAAGCAGTTGTATGTTCATCTTCCGGCATTTGTCCATCAATGCGTACATCAATAAACCGGTATGCAATTGGCTTTCGAAAGGGTTGAATACCAAATGACGAACGTCAGAAAATTGAAATTCAGCAATCCGTTCGTTGGTTTCTTTAAAGACTTCCTGGCCGAAATTTTCTTTGAGCATCCGGTTAATATGGCCCATTTTATCGCGGCATCGCTCATACAGAGGCATTTCTCTTTCTGTGAAAAGTTCAAATCCCCCGTTATTTTGCAGACCTATATCATAACCTTGTGTCAATTCCTGAAGATAATTCAGACCCGTCCAGCGTTCGCGAATCAACTCAATGACCGCCTCTTCACCCATTGTTTCAATATCTTCTTCGATTTCGGACAAACTACCGAAACAAGCAAATCCGGCATTTTTTGTACTGGCACCCACGGGAATTAATCCACGCTCCAAAACAACAATTTTTCTTTCCGGACGATTCTTTTTGAGGTGAATAGCCGTAGATAATCCAATAATTCCAGAGCCGATTACAGCAAAATCAAACTTTTCCGGAAGCAGCGATTCATCCCAATAGCTTCTATTCAATTTGAAATAATTTTTATTTGGAAGTAACAGACGTTTGTTAGTTGCGTTAAAAGTAAGGAAATATCATAGCCCAAAATTTTCGCGATATTTGTGAGTTGAAGGATTTATATGCAAGGAAGAAATTTCATTTTTAAGACAATCGTTGTATTTGCCCTTTTGCTGGGAGTCATTCAGACTCAAGGGCAGGGAGAACTATACATTTTTGGAGTTGTAAAGGACTATTCT
>CAZJLZ010000244.1:0-4004 GCA_964546775.1 uncultured Cryomorphaceae bacterium
CACGGAAAACGTGCTCTGGTTCCATTGTTTGGCCGTTCTTTTCCGTTTATCCTGGACGATTTTGTGTACTTGGAATTTGGAACTGGTTTTTTGAAAGTGACGCGGGCGCACTATCCGATTTATTACGTGCTCGGAGAAAAACACGGTCTGGAAGTCATCGATATCATGAACGACGACGGTACTTTCAGCGCTGCAGCACAGTTGTATATCGGGCAGGATCGTTTTGAGATTCGGAAAAAAATTACTGAAGATCTTCAGGACGCAGGAAATTTGATTAAAGTTGAGGAATACACCAATAAAGTTGGTTATTCCGAACGCACCAATGTGGTGATCGAACCGCGACTTTCGATGCAGTGGTGGGTCGACATGAAATCGTTCGCGGAGCCGGCCTTGAAAGCTGTGGAGGATGGAGAAATCGGTTTCTTTCCGGAGAAATTCGTCAATACTTACCGCCATTGGATGACCAATATCAGAGATTGGTGCATTAGCCGCCAGTTGTGGTGGGGGCATCGAATTCCGGCCTATTACTTTGGTGAAAATGAATTTGTGGTGGCCGCATCGGAGGAAGAGGCGTTGGAGATGGCCCGTGAAAAATCGGGAAATAGTGCATTGCAGGCGACAGATCTCAGGCAGGAAGAAGATGTACTCGACACCTGGTTTTCATCGTGGCTCTGGCCGATTGCTGTTTTTGACGGATTTGAGAGCGACGAGGAAGTAGATTATTACTACCCCACAAACGATCTTGTCACCGGACCGGATATCATCTTTTTCTGGGTAGCCCGAATGATCATGGCCGGGTACCACTACCGCAACGAACGACCTTTTAACAATGTATACTTTACCGGAATTGTCCGCGATGCTCAAGGAAGGAAAATGAGCAAACAACTCGGTAATTCTCCTGATCCCATTGGATTGATGCAGGAATTCGGAGCCGACGGTGTTCGAATGGGTTTGTTGTTGACCGCACCGGCAGGCAACGATTTGCCATTTGACCCGAAATTGTGCGAACAGGGAAGGAATTTTTCGAATAAAATCTGGAATGCTTTCCGACTGGTAAAAGGCTGGGAAGTCGAGCAGAAGGAGCAACCGGATTCTGCGAAGCAAGCGATTACCTGGATGAATGCGCGGTTCAACGCCACGCTGTTGGAAATTGACGAAAGTTTCGAGCGATTCCGTCTTTCCGAAGCCTTGATGAATATCTACAAACTGATGTGGGATGATTTCTGCTCGTGGTACCTCGAAATGGTGAAACCACCATATGGCGAGAGAATCGATGAAGATACCTACGAAGCCACGCTTGGTTTTTTTGAGGGAATGTTGAAATTGCTTCACCCGTTTATGCCATTTATTTCAGAAGAAATCTGGCAGCGTCTCGACGAACGAAAAGACAAGCGCGACGCATTGATTGTTGCGGTGTGGCCTGCCGAGGGTACGGTGAAAAAAGGAGTATTGCAGCGATTTGAAGTGGCGCAGGAAGTAGTTTCGGCGATTCGCAATGCGCGCAAACGCAGCAACATTCCTCATAAACAACCGCTCGAATTGCACATTAAAGTGAATCAGGACATTTCACGCGAACTGGATTCGGTCATCGCGCATTTGTGCAATCTGAGCTCCATTGAATATACTGAAGTTAAAATTGATCAGGCGTTGACCTTTCTGGTGGGAGGCAACGAGTATTTCATTCCGCTGAGCAATGAACTGGTGGATGTGGAGCAGGAAATGGAAAAGCTCGAAAAGGAACTGGAGTATACACGCGGGTTCTTATTGTCTGTACAGAAAAAGCTGGGCAACGAACGATTTGTAAACAGCGCTCCGGAAGCTGTCGTGGAGGCAGAACGAAGAAAGCAATCGGATGCCGAAGAAAAAATCCGGATGATCGAAGAGAAAATCGGCGCACTGAAATAATGAGATTTGATGCTGTTTGGGATTCATTAACTTTGGGTTTGTCTTAAATTCTGTGATCATGCACAAATTGGTCTTCTTTTGTCTAGCGCTTTTCTTCAGCGGAGTAGTGAACGCACAGGAGTGCACCGATTTTATTGAGCGGCAATACGGTTATTACCAGGAAATGGATGTGGAATACGGTGTTGCTCCGAATTACGAGGGCATCAATGTATCGTTACAAATGAACATTTTTAAGCCCGTTGGCGACGACAACACTCAGCGACCTTTGTTGATCATGATTCACGGCGGAGGGTTTTATGCTGGCCATCGAAACGATTTCAACGAGTTGTGCCAGTGGTACGCAGAGCGGGGATACGTCGCTGTTACCATTAGTTATCGCCTTGGTTTGCACCACGCTTTCAGTCCAATTTTGGCCGTGGATCATCACGAAATGATCAGGGCCATTTATCGTGGAATGCAGGATACACGTGGTGCCATTCGCTTTATGAAAGGTAGGGCTGAAATGGATTCTACAGACATCAATCGCGTTGCGGTTTTGGGAGGCAGCGCCGGGGGATTTATTGCTTTGCACATAGCGTACATGGATCAGCCAGAAGAAAAACCAGCGAGTGCCGGGTCAATAGATCCGGTGGTTTTTGTTCCTAGACCCGATCTTGGTCCTATCGAGGGTTCGCTCAATTTAAACGGACACAGTACAGATGTGAGTGCGGCGGTGAATATTTTCGGCGGATTGAGGGATACCAGCTTGATCACTTCTGCTCAGGATCCGCCCATTTATGCCTATCATCAAACCGGCGACCCTGTGGTTCATTGTCACCGGGCTAAACCTTACTGGCAGGATTTCCCGGATACGAACAATCCAATCCTTGATGGTTCCTGCGCCATTCAGGCCAAAACTGAACAGCTTGGATTTTCTACCGAAAACGCTGAATTTCACATTCATGAAGGAAACGCACACGACATTCACGACATCGTGCAGATCGATGCGGAAGTCGCCGATTTTCTCAATTACCATTTCTGCCAGTTCACCACCGATGTTGACGAATTGCCTGAATGGAACGTTCAGGTTTTTCCGAATCCTGCTACTGATCACATTCGCGTTTCATCCACCGAAAAACTTGCTTTACTACGGTTGTTGAATATTACCGGAAAAGAAATGTTGAAAAAGAGCGTTATTACGAATGAAACTGAAGTTGATGTTACCAACATTGCCCGGGGTGTTTATTTTCTACAGGTCGTTTCTGAGAGCGGTACCCTTTATCAACACAAATTGATTTTAAAATGATCCTTATGAAAAATTTGTTTTTGTTGTTGCTGTCTTCATTCATGTTCTGTTCGGTTTACGGACAAGAAAATGAAGATTCACAAATCCGCACCGGAAGGTATGAACAGAAAACCTTGCTGCGGAATGGTGGAGGGGTTACCGGCGGTTTTTTTGCTCCGGGAGTGCGGATCACCGAAGTAAACGACCAGGCCGCATTGATGGTGGGTGGACAGTTGGCAATGGTGTTGGGCCATCAGTTCAACATCGGTGCAGTAATCAATGTGATGTTGACCGAAAACGAGACTTATGATTATTTGGAATTCATCCACCATCAACCTCCGCGATTTCTCGAAATGGGTTATGCAGGACTATTGTTGGAACCCGTCTTTTTCGATAGAAGCGTTGTTCATTTTACCCTTCCGACCATTATTGGAGTAGGAGCCGGAAGCCGAAATTTTTACCGCATGTGGGAAGAGGGATATTACAACTATTACGGTCACAAGTCTGACATGTTTTTTGTTCTCGAACCCGGATTAAACGTAGAGCTGAATGTTGCCAGAGCGTTGCGGTTTTTTGCAGGTGGTTCCTATCGGTTTGTGATGGATTCTGATCTATTGTACAACGATTCTGACGCTCAACTCAGCGGACTCAGTTTTAACTTCGGTTTAAAAGTGGGTTGGTTCTAATTACTGGTTTTGTTCTAAGAAGCTTCTCTGGTTTTTCTGAACTTTTTGTAGTAACCTATTGTCTGCGGGTGCGTTATTGACTCCACAGATGCTCATATATTCATTTCCATCGCGAATTTTAACCGAAGAGGAGGATTGACTGATCTCCA
>CAZJLZ010000245.1:0-6603 GCA_964546775.1 uncultured Cryomorphaceae bacterium
GGGCTTAAGCAATGAGTCGGACCAAAGAAAATATCTATGTTTTTGACCCGATCAGACGCAAGCGGATTTTGCTTACGCCGGAGGAAATGGTGCGTCAGGAATTGATTGCATTTCTGATAGCAGATCGGGGTGTACCTGCCGGTTTAATCAGCATAGAAAAGGGATTGACGGTCAATGGACTTTCCAAAAGGTGCGATATTCTCGTTCACGATACATCCGGCCAACCGCTTGTGCTGATCGAGTGCAAGGCGAAAAGTGTAAATTTAACGCAGCAAACCTTCGATCAGGTGGCGCGTTATAACATCGCGCTTCGGGTTCCGTGGTTGATCATCAGCAACGGAGATAAAATATATTGCGCCAAAGTTGATTTCGAAAAACACGATTATGCATTTTTCCCCGATGTACCGCACTATTCAAATCTGTAGTTTCCACATCTCTGCGTTATTGATTTTGTGTTTCGGAATCAACTTTGAAATTGTTGCGCAAAAGGAACACATCGGTTTCGAATTAAGAGCCGAACTGAAATCTTCGCCCTCTGAAAAAATGATTCATATGGCCGCAAGAGGAGATGTGAACGCGCTTTCAGGACTTGTTCTGGATCTCAAAGGAATAATTCTGCACAAGACTGGAGATATGATTGCGTTTAGAATTCCCTCCGGAGCCGTTGCAGATTTTGCCCAATCTCCGGATCTGGATTATCTCGAATTCAGCCGATCGATCGGAGTACCGCTCAATGATTCCATGGTGGTCAACAATAGAGTTCAAGCTGTTCATACAGGAATCAATGGCATGACCAGCGCGTTGACAGGGAAGGATGTGGTCATCGGGTTGGTAGATACCGGGATAGAATTGCAACACCCCGATTTTCAACATGCCGACGGACGTACCCGCATAAAATTTCTTTGGGATCAGAATCAATCTGGAACTCCACCCGATCCTTTCGGTTACGGTGCAGAGTGGACATCGGAGGATATTGATGACGAAATTACCGGACATCAGGACCAGGCGGCATATTTCGGGCATGGTTCAACCGTCAGCGGTACGGCTGCAGGAAATGGATTTGCAACGGGTGATTTTAAAGGGGTCGCACCCGAGTCGGATTTGATTGTGGTTTCGTCGGCGTTTGGAACAGCCAACTGGACGCTTTCTGTTGCTGATGCGGTTCAATATGTTTTTGAAAAAGCCGATGAACTCGGAAAACCGGCGGTGGTGAATCTTAGCCTCGGGACTTATGGAGGTTCCCGCGATGGTTTGGATGCTGCCGCGTTGATCATTGATAGTTTGATCAGCGCTCAACCCGGACGGGTCGTGGTGTGTGCTGTTGGAAATTCGGGAAACTGGCCCGCCTATCATTTGGGTTATGATGTTACTGCGGACACAACTTTTACCTGGTTTTTGTACAACAACAACAGCGGACTTGGGTACGGCTCGGTATATTTTGAATTGTGGGCCGATACGGCTGATTTCAATGATGTTCATTTTGCGATGGGAGCCGATCGGGTGAACCCTTCCCTCCAGTTCAGAGGTGCTACTCCATTCCGCCAGATTGACGAAGCGCTGAACCAGATGGTGTCCGATTCACTGATTGTTGAAGGCAATACCCTCGCCGTTGTCGATTATTTTGCTGTTCTCCGAGGTGGACAGTACTCACTCCAGTTTCATATTGCTACTCCCGATTCATCACAATACAGATTTCGATTCATAACAACAGGATCCGGACGTTTTGATTTATGGTCTTCAGCGAATCTGGGAATTTCCAATATGGTGTTGGGTGGGCTTCCGTCTCCGGAGGATTTTCCCGATATAGTGAACTATCGGGTTCCGGATAAACAGAAACACATGGTCGGTTCGTGGGCTGCTTCTCCAAAGGTAATTTCGGTAGGCAATTACAACAACCGTGACCAATACATTGATTACAATGGAAACCTGCAAACCTTTGCGCCGCCCCCCGGTGAGTTATCGGTGAATTCGAGTCATGGCCCGACCCGCGATAACCGGCTTAAGCCCGAGCTTTCTGCCACGGGTGATCTGACCTTGAGTTCCGGAAAATTCAGCGTCCTGGCTGCATTGATTGTCAACGAACCATTTAAAGTTGCTCCCGGTGGAATGCATTATCGGAATGGTGGTACGAGTATGGCCTCGCCGGTAGTTTCCGGAGCAGTGGCTTTGTTGCTGGAACAATGTCCATGGGCTGATGTTGAAACCATTCGGAATGCAATTATTGAAAATACATACACTGACGAATTTACTGGTGACACCGCGAACAATGCCTACGGGAAAGGTAAGCTGGATGTTGAAGCCGCCGTTCAATTACTTTATTTTCAACCGGAATTCACCCAGCCACTCGTGTTGAATCTGTGCGCAGGAGAATCAGAATTGATTGGACTTATTGATTCATACAACAGTTATTTGTGGTCTACGGGTGATGAGAGCGCCTCTATAGTGGCAACTGAAACCGACACGATCGGTGTTACAGTACTCAATGAAATCGGGTGTCGCGGAAAATCGGATACATTGATTGTACAGGTACATGCATTGCCGGATGTAGAAATTTCACAGTTTTTTGATACAATATCGGCAGAATTCAATGAGTCATTAAGTTATCAATGGTTCCTGAACGGTGACGAGATTGACGGTGCCAACCTGCACTTTATTGTTCCGGATGCGGATGGAACATATTCGGTGGTTGCAAGCAATGCAATGGGTTGTTCCGCCATGTCCAATGAAATAGAATTTGTTGTAACTTCAAGTCCCGAGACGACGGGTTTTGAAGATGGCTGGAGAATATTTCCTGTGCCCGCACACGAGGAGGTGTTTATTCTGGGTCCGGATGCCATCCAGTCTCTTTATATCTGGTCATTGGATGGTCGGCTGATTTATTCGGATCACGATCTGGAGAAGATCAATGGAAATTTTTCTGTTCGTACAGGTTCATGGCCTCCGGGCATGTATCTCCTGAAGATCAGCAATAATAAAAACACGCAAACCGTCAGGTTAATTTTACAGTAATTGCACTGCTTGCCTTATCTCGAGAATTATACCTTTGTAAATCTTAAAAAAACACATGGATTTATCGATTATCATCAGTATCTCCGGGAAACCCGGATTGTATAAAGTAGTTGGCCGTTCAAGAAACGGACTCATAGCAGAATCTCTGACCGACCAGAAAAGAATTCCGGTGCGATCGGCAGATAAGGTAAGTGCGCTGTCCGACATCAGTATTTTTACTTATCAGGACGATTTGCCCCTGAAAGAAGTGCTGGTAAAGTTGTTCGATCATTTTGACGGCAAAAACTCACCCGACAAACCCGGTGAAGATAAGTGGATGTCTGATGAGCTTCGTAAAGTAATTCCCGAATACGATGAAGAACGTGTGTACGCTTCCGATCTGAAAAAATTGTTTAAATGGTACAATTTACTCAATGAAAAAAAGCTGATCGACAAGGAAGTAGAACCCGAAACGGTCTCCGAAGAGAAAACCAAAGAGAAGAAAGAGGTTAAATCCAAAAAGAAGGAATCTTCAGATATCAAATCTAAAAAACCGGCTGCATCCAAAAAACCAGCGGCCAGTAAACCCATTGCTAAAAAAACACCCAAACCTAAAAGTACCGGAAGTAAGGGTTGAATTCTCCCGTAAAAATATTCCGCAGATTTTTGCCTGAAGCGTTTACGTTTGCTACCTGGAGTGATCTGCAACCATTTTTCATTGACCTGGATGAGCGCATTCTAGTGGACGAGATTTCGGTTAGAAATTGGTTGCGGGATCAGAGTGAACTCGAAGCTTTTTTTTGGGAAAACATGGCATGGCGTTACATTCGTATGTCGACAGATACAGGAGACGACGAGCGAAGAAGAGCCTATCATTTCTTTATCAACGAAATTCATCCTGCGTCGGCTCCTTTCTTTGACCGGTTTAACCACAAACTACTGGCTTCCCCGGCTGCCGCATTATTGAAAAGCGATCGCGCCTACGATATTTTGTTGCGAAATACACAAATTGCGATTGATATTTTTCGTGAAGAGAACATTGCCCTCGAATCCGAAATGGCAACGCGGGCCCAGGAGTATGGAGCGATAGCCGGAAAAATGGCAATCACCTATCATTCCAGAGAATACACACTTCCGCAAGCTGGTGTGCTGTTGGAGTCTGCCGACAGAGAACAGCGGAAGGAGGTTTATCAGAAAATAGCAGAACGGCGGTTGGAGGATAAAGAAACGCTGGATGGCTTAATGGATGATCTGGTCCGGATCCGGCAAAATGTAGCAACCAATGCAGGCTATGAAAATTACCGCGACTTTAAATTTTCTGAACTCAAGCGGTTGGATTATACACCGGCAGATTGTTACCGGTTTCATGACAGTATTGAAAAAGTGATTGTTCCGCTGGTTGAAGAGATCAACGAAGCAAGGAAGAATGCACTCTGTCTCGACAGTCTGCGACCCTATGATTTGAGTGTGGATTTTCGAGGTGAAATCCCTTTGAGACCGTTTAGAGATAGCGGTGAATTGATTGAAAAAGGAATTGAGGTGATGCGCAGGGTTCATCCTTTTTTCGGAGAATGTATTCGAACCATGAATAAAATGGGTCATCTCGATCTGGATTCGCGCAACGGAAAAGCTCCGGGAGGATATAATTATCCGCTGTATGAGTCGGGATTTCCGTTTATTTTTATGAATGCAGCGGGTACCCAAAACGACCTGATGACATTTGTACATGAAGCCGGCCATGCCGTGCATTCGGTTCTGACGCAGGAACTGGAACTTACAGTTTTTAAAAATTGTCCCTCGGAAGTGGCTGAACTGGCTTCTATGAGTATGGAATTGATCTCCATGCAACACTGGAATGTGTTTTACGAGAACCCTCAGGATTTTAAAAGAGCCAGACTTGACCAAATGGAAAGGGCTGTAGCTTCGCTTACCTGGATTGCGACGATCGATTGTTTTCAGCACTGGATGTATGAAAATCCTGCTCATTCTCACCAGGATCGTTCGGATCAGTGGAAAGAAATTTATTCCCGGTTTCACGGTGATCTTAACTGGAAGGGAATGGAACTGTACCGCGACAACTTCTGGCAGAAACAGCTGCACTTGTTTGAAGTACCGTTTTACTACATCGAATACGGAATATCACAACTGGGTGCCATCGCCATATACAGAAACTTCACTAAAGATCCCCAGCGGGCGCTGGAACAATACATTACCGCGCTGAAACTCGGGAACACCCGATCCATCCCCGAAATCTATGAAGCAGCCGGAATACGATTCGATTTTTCAGCAGAATACATTTGCGAGCTCGCTGAATTTATTTCCGGAGAAATAAGAAAGTTGCAGGATTGTGATGTAAAAAATTAGTCGAGATTCAGGCTGCCAAACACCGCATTCGCTTCAATGAGCAATTTTTCCCCTGGTACACCACCTCTTACTGTATAGCGCTGATCCCCAATTCCATCCTGTCGGTTACCTGGGCTGCGCACCGAACCAAAAGCACTGCTGGCTTTTACATCGATGTTGAGGTTTTGAGGCAGATAAACCTGGACCGAACTGAATATTGAATTGATCTCAATTTCGAGGCTTTGGCCTGTGAATACAGTCCGTCGTAAATCGATCTTCGAGCTACCGAAAACACAGTTGAATTCCATATTGCCGTCAATTTTCGCCGGCTCGTAGTTTTTACTGGTGAAATAATGAGAAAAATCTCCGGAAGAAGCTTTGTTGAATTTGAAACTTCCGAACAATATCGAAAATCCGAAGTAAATGATTATCAATGCGATGATTACTTTGAAAAGCGGGAAATCAACCTTAAAAACGTGGTTGATAATGATGGAAACCCCGATTAAAATGATTACCAATCCCCAGAAGACTTTGGAATCCATAGCAGTTTGTTTACAGCAATATTAAAAGAAGTTGTGGAAATCCGAAAATAAAATGAAGTTTATCATTTACTTACCCAATAGCCGATCCACCGAAAAGCGTCCGCTTCCGTGCGCAAAAATGAGTGAAAATGCCAGTAAGTAAAGGAGTCCCATTTCTTGTTTTCCTATGGGATGGTTTCCATGAACTATGAATACTGCTACAATCATAGTAATGATCAGTGGAATAGTGGCAATACGGGTAAGTAGACCCAGTACCACAAGCGAGGCGCAAAAGAATTCGGCGAAAGCGACCAGGATCAATGATGCTGTAGTACCGATTCCAATCGGGTCGGAAAATTTTATCGGATCTCCACTGATCAAAGTTTCGAATTTCGGCCAACCATGTGTCAACATCAAAACTCCAAAACCTATTCGAAGAGCAGCAAAGGTGATTTCAAAAAGAAGTGGAAATGATCGGGTGGAAAGAAGCTGGCGCATGTCGTGAAGCGGGTTTTGGTGTATAACCTCGCAAAGGTAAAGTGTGACACGATTTTTCTACTAATGACTTGTCTTTTTTTAACGAATAACCTATAAAGAAGGAGGGATGATAAATCCAGCGGTCAAAGACAGGAAATTCATATTGGCATCGGCACTTTTGTAGATCTTGGTTGAGCCATGTTCGTAGCGAAGATCCAAAGTAAGAATGGTAAGATCAATGCCAATTCCGGCATTCACCCCAACTCCAAAAGTC